>JAIFNG010000078.1 GCA_020047815.1 Anaerolinea sp. | reverse complement strand
TCAATTCACAAAAATCAGTAGGTGTTTCCAGTTGCTCTACATGACCTCATGCGAAAACACTCTTTATGCATCCCACAATTGTGAGCCATTAAATAATGAAATTTATTCCCACTCAAATCCCTGATGTCATCATAATCCAGCCGAGGATATTTGAAGACGAACGCGGCTTTTTTCTGGAGAGCTATCAAAAAGAGCGTTTTTTTGCTGCAGGTATTGAAGCTGATTTTGTGCAGGATAATCACTCAGCATCCACAAAAGGCGTTCTCCGCGGATTGCATTATCAAATTCGACAGCCTCAGGGGAAGTTGGTCCGGGTGGTCGCCGGCGAGATATTGGATGTGGCTGTTGACCTCCGCCGCCATTCCCCGACCTTTCGTAGCTGGGTGGGGGTTACCCTTTCGGCCGAAAGAAAGAATCAATTGTGGATCCCCCCGGGCTTTGCGCATGGGTTTTATGTGACCACTGAAAGGGCTGAAATACTCTATAAGGCTACAGATTACTATGCCCCGCAGTGGGAACGTTCCTTAATGTGGAATGACCCGGCGCTAGGTATTGAGTGGCAGCTTATAAATGGGGAATCTCCGACCTTGTCAGAAAAGGATGGGAAGGGATTGCTTTTGACGGATGCTGAGACATATGATTAGAAAATGGGAGAATCAATGAAAAAGGTTTTGATTACTGGCGGAGCGGGCTTCATTGGCTCCAATTTTGTGCGTTATCTGCTGGAAGAATCAGGCGGATCCGGGGTCCAAATTGTGAACCTGGATGCCTTGACATATGCCGGCAGTCTTGAGAATCTCAAGGATTTATCGGCAGATGCGGAACGATACACCTTTGTTCATGGCGATATTTGTAATCGTGACCTGGTGCGGGATCTGCTTCACCAGCATCAGATCGATACCATTGTACATTTTGCTGCTGAATCGCATGTGGACCGGTCCATATTAAGCCCCGAGCCCTTTATCCAGGCGAATGTCATTGGAACCTTTACCCTGTTGGAGGCGGCGCGGCAGTATTGGTTGGTGGAAAAGGCTCTACCTATCGAGGAGGTTCGTTTCCATCATGTCTCCACCGATGAGGTCTACGGTACCCTGAACCCTGATGACCCTGCCTTTTCTGAGACTACACCGTATGCGCCTAACTCTCCTTATGCGGCGTCCAAGGCCTCCAGTGATCACCTGGCACGATCCTACAACCACACCTATCAACTGCCCATCACGATCTCGAACTGCTCAAATAATTACGGTCCGCGCCAGTTCCCAGAAAAATTGATCCCCCTGATCATCCTGAATGCACTTTCGGGCAAACCCCTGCCTGTGTACGGGGATGGACAACAAATCCGTGATTGGCTGTACGTGACCGACCATTGTGAGGCGATCCATAAAATTATTACGCGTGGCACTCCTGGTGAAACCTATAACATTGGCGGTAACAACCAGCCTGCCAACCTGACCATTGTTGAAACGGTCTGCGACTTGCTGGATAAATTGCAGCCCCAGGTTGAGCCGCATCGTAATTTAATAAAATTTGTGACCGATCGCCCCGGACATGACCGCCGCTATGCCATGAATATTTCCAAGATTCAACGTGAACTGGGCTGGCAGCCCCGCTATTCATTGACTGACGGCTTGCTTGCCACTGTGGAGTGGATTCTTGCCAACCCCGATTGGGTAGCCGCTATTCAGAAACAGCGTGAATATAAAACCTGGATGGATAAAAACTATGAAAAAAGATAAATGTTCTCAACCCCTCCCAGTAAAGACCTTTAAGGTCATTACTGGGGAAGATGAGGCTTTTATGAGAAGTATACAGTCCGTGTTCCAATAACAGGAGGAGGCAACATGAAGGGAATTATTCTGGCTGGCGGACGCGGAACGCGCCTGCACCCGTTGACTTTATCGGCGAGTAAACAACTTTTGCCTGTGTACGATAAGCCGATGATCTATTACCCGCTTTCGATGCTGATGCTGGCGGGTATTCGTGAAATTTTAATTATCAGCACACCAGAGGATTTGCCGACCTTCCGCCGGTTGCTGGGGGATGGGATTCAATGGGGCCTGAAATTTAGTTATGTCGAGCAGGATCAGCCCCGCGGCCTGGCGGATGCCTTCCGGGTCGGTGCAGATTTTATCGCTGGCGATTCTTCCTGCCTGATCCTGGGCGACAATATTTTCTTTGGGCATGGCATGTCCGAAACATTGCGGCGCGCTGCCACATTGACTGAAGGCGCGCGGATCTTTGCCTATGCGGTGAGAGACCCTGAACGTTATGGTGTGGTGGAGTTCGATGACGAAGGGCGGGTGTTAAGCCTGGAAGAGAAGCCTGCCAAGCCCAAATCCAATTATGCCGTGCCAGGGATCTACTTTTATGACTCCAGCGTGGTTGAACTTGCGGCGAACATGCAGCCCTCCAAACGCGGCGAACTCGAGATCACAGATCTGAATCGTTTGTACCTGGAGCGTGGTGATCTGCGTGTTGAGGCACTGGGCCGTGGTGTTGCCTGGCTGGATGCCGGGACACACGAGTCGCTGCTGCAGTCTGCGAATTTTGTTCAGGCTGTGCAGGAGCGCCAGGGATTGATGATCTCCTGTCCGGAAGAGATCGCCTACCACATGGGATTTATCGATAAGTCGCAGTTGCTGCAGTTGGCTGAGAATTTGAAAAACAATGCGTACGGGCAATATTTGAGCCAGCTTGCGAATGGAAAAATCTAATGCGTATTCTATTGCTGGGTAAGACCGGGCAGCTTGGCTGGGAGTTACAACGCACCCTCGCTCCGCTCGGAGAAATTTCCGCGTTGGGTCCCGAAGAATTGAACCTGACGGATTTGGATGCCCTTGCCAGCCTGATCCACGCTACGCACCCACAGGTCATTGTGAATGCCTCGGCATACACGGCGGTGGATAATGCTGAAGGACAGGTTGACCTTGCCATGCGGCTGAATGCACAGGCTCCCGCTGTGATGGCTGAAGCGGCGCGAGAGTTAAATGCGGCTCTGATCCATTTCTCCACCGATTATGTTTTCGATGGTGAAAAAGACACTCCTTATATCGAAAGCGACCCGACGAATCCGCTTAATGTGTACGGTAAAAGTAAATTGAATGGCGAACAAGCCATAGTTGAGGCAAAGTGCGTGCATCTTATCCTGCGTACCAGTTGGGTCTACAGTCTGCGCGGCGATAGTTTTGTTTCCAAGACTCTGGCTTGGGCACGTCAGCAGGAAACTATGCGTATAGTCGCAGATCAGGTTGGCAGTCCAACCTGGGCGCGTATGTTATCTGAAATTACAGCAGCCATCCTTGCGCAAAGCCTTTCCGCACCGCAGGATTACCTGTCAGCACGGAGTGGCATTTATCACTTGGGCGGTTCGGGTGGCGTCTCCCGACTCGATCTTGCGCGCGCCATTTTACGGTTTGACCCGCGACCCGGTGAACAAAAAGTCCGCTCGCTCGAAGAAGCTCGCACGGAAGATTTCCCCACCCCGGCCCGGCGCCCGCTTCGCACTTCCCTAAATTGTTCACTTTTTGAAACGACCTTTGGTTTGAGGATTCCCAATTGGGAGGATAGTCTTGGTTTGGCTATGAGCGAACAGCCTGCCAATCCCGGTCCGTAAGAACCCTTTAGCGCACGATGCGCAGGTTCGGTAAACTGCTCAAGAGCGAAACCAGTAAAAGTCCTGCTCAAATACTGAAATATCACGTTTACCATCCCGTAAAAAAACAGTCTACTCAAGTAGACTGTTTTTTATAGCTTGTGCCAGTTTGACTGTGACTTCGAAACTTTTATTACAGTTTAATTTACTGGTGTTAATGTGGCGGTGGGTAGGAATGTGCCCGGTCCCGGGGTAATGGGTGTGCTGGTGGGCGGGCGTGTAGCCGTGGGAGTGACCATATTGGCTGGAATGATCAGCAAGTCGCCCACTTTGATGGCATTCGGGTCTGTGATCTCGTTTTCGGCAATGATGTCTTCGATCGTACTGTTGTACAAAGCTGCAATGCCGCCAAGTGAATCCCCAGCCTGGACAACATATTCCACTTTAGTACCCTTCGCCAGGTCTGGCGGGATGGGCGTGGAGGTGGGCAATGGCATGCCCGGGTTGGGCAGCAATATCACCTGACCTGGCAGGATGTTTTGTGTCTGTGGGTCTATTCCGATCGGATAGCCGGTGCTCTCATTCGTACCGCCATACGGGTTCAAAAAGAGGATCAGCTGAATGCCATCATCACCAAGACTATATTTTTCGGAGATCAAAAATAAGTTATCGCCATCCTGTACGGTGTAGTTAAACGGCAGCGAAAATGTAGCGGTGGGGGTGATCGTTGGCGTTGACGTGGCAGTTGAGGTTGCTGTCGGTGTGGATGTGCTGGTTGGGGTATACGTCATGGTTGGTGTGGATGTTTCGGTGGCAAAGAACGTGCTGATCGGTTTGCTGGGTCCGGCGAGCCATGCGATCAACAGAATTACACCACCCAGTACAAGCACACCGGCGATGATCAAAATAATATTCTTGGGTCCGCCGCGCTGCTTGCGCTTGCGGAAGGCATTAATGCTGCTTGATGGTGAAGATGAAATAGGAGGTCTATTGTTCATATTGGTTTTCCTTTTTACAAGGCGTGTTTGTCATAGCACTGTCCCATGGCACGCAATGTAAAAATAATTCTACCTGAAAAATGAAGGTTGTGGGGGACTGACGGTATTGAAGGTCGAAAGCCATCGACTTTCGACCTTCAATTTTTACCTCATATGGGCTTTTAAATATTTCCCTGTATAGGATTCTTTCACCTTCATCACCTCTTCCGGTGTTCCTTCGGCGATCAATTCCCCGCCACCGTCTCCGCCTTCAGGACCGAGGTCTATCAACCAATCTGCGATCTTGATGATGTCAAGGTTATGTTCGATGATAACCACCGAGTTTCCCGTGTCGACCAGTCTTTGCAGCACCTCAATTAACTTGTGTACATCCGCCGCGTGCAAACCAACGGAGGGCTCGTCCAAAACATACAGGGTGCGCCCCGTGGCACGGCGTGATAATTCCTTTGAGAGTTTTACGCGTTGTGCTTCACCGCCTGAAAGGGTGGTGGCGGGTTGACCGACACGCACATAGCCCAGTCCCACTTCCTGCAGCAATTTCAACTTGTTTTGCATCGGTGGATAATTCTTGAATTCGATCAGCGCATGGTCAACGGTCATATCCAGCACGTCGGAAATATTGTATTTGTCATGGAACATGACCTGCAGGGTCTCGCGATTGAACCGTTTGCCATGACATATATCACAAGGCACATACACATCAGGCAAAAATTGCATTTCGATCCGCAGTTCACCCTGACCCTGGCAGGCTTCGCAGCGGCCGCCATGTACATTAAATGAGAAGCGCCCTGGTTTATAACCGCGCACTTTGCTTTCCGGCAGCTCGGCAAATAATTTGCGGATCTCATCGAACAGGCCGGTGTAAGTGCCAGGGTTTGACCGCGGCGTGCGCCCGATGGGTGACTGGTCAATGTTGATGATCTTGTCAAGATTCTCCATGCCTTCGATCTTTTCATGGTCGCCTGCAGATGTGTGTGCGAACATCAACTTCGCGGCGAGTGAGTTGTATAAAATATCACTCATCAACGTGGATTTACCCGAGCCTGATACGCCGGTGATACACACCATTTTTCCCAACGGGATCGAGACATCAATGCCCTTTAAGTTATTGGCTGTCGCATTGATGATCTTCAAAGATTTGCCGCTGCCTGCGCGTCTCTTTTTTGGCACCTCAATCTGTTTGCGTCCCGAGAGGTAAGCCCCGGTCAATGACTTTGGGTGTGCCAGGATCTGTTTCGGTGTGCCCTCTGCGATGACTTCGCCGCCATGCTCACCAGCAGCAGGACCCAGATCAATGACCCAGTCTGCCTCGCGGATGGTTTCATCATCATGTTCAACCACCAGAACCGTATTACCCAGGTCGCGCAGACCCTTGAGCGTTTCGAGTAATCTTGCGTTATCCCGCGGATGCAGCCCGATCGAAGGTTCATCCAGCACGTATAATACGCCTACCAATCGCGAGCCGACCTGTGTTGCAAGGCGAATGCGTTGGGCTTCACCGCCTGATAAAGTCGCGGCGGAGCGGTTCAAGGTTAGATAATTCAAACCAACGTTTACCAGAAAATTAAGCCGTTCGTGGATCTCTTTGATGACTCTCTCGGCGATCGTTTTCTGTTTTGAAGTCAGCGGGGAATTTTTACCAGAGATCTTCTTGACCCATTCCAATGTTGTGGATACGGGCCAGGAGTTTGCCTCCACAATATTGACATTGTCCACGGTTACAGCCAAAGCGGCTGGGTTTAATCTTTTGCCGTTGCAGCTCGGGCAGGGACGGTCAGACATGAATTCACTGATCTTTTCACGGATGTATTCAGAGTTTGTCTCACGGTACCGTCGTTCCATGTTGGTGATGACACCTTCGAATGCGCGTGTGAACTTGAACTCATTTCCATTTGAGCCCTGATACGTCATTGGGATCTGTTTGTCGCCGGTGCCGTAGAGAACGACCTTCATTTGATCGGCGGATAATTCCTTTACCGGTTTATCCAGGTCGATCTTGTATACTTTTGCTGCATTGACCAGGCTTTGCCAATAGTAACCGCCTTCCTCCTTGGGCCCGCTCCACTCCATGCTAATGATCGCACCTTCATTCAGGGACCGCTCCGGGTCGGGGATGATGCGTTCGGGATCTATCTCCAGTTTGGATCCAAGTCCCTGGCAATCAGGGCAGGCGCCTTGTGGCGTATTAAAGGAGAAGGTGCGCGGTTCAATTTCCGAGATGCTGACACCATGTTCGGGGCAGGCAAGATGCTCAGAGAAATTCAGGTCGATATTTTCAGATTGAAGGTCCCTGGTTTTAGTTTCTGCATTCGATCCTTCGCCAGATTGCGGACGACCTTTTTGGCCATCCACCAAATTAATGGTAAGGTACCCTTCCCCAAACTTGAGCGCGGTTTCGATCGAATCGGTCAGGCGTGTTAGTGCGGCTTTTCTTTCTTCTTTTTCACCATCATGCGAAATGACAAGCCGGTCCACGACTGCTTCGATGGTGTGCTGTTTGTAACGGTCCAGTTCGATCTCATCATCCAGTGAATGGACAGTTCCATCCACGCGCACGCGGGTGAAACCAGCCTTGCGAATTTCCTCAAAGACTGCCTGGTAGGTTCCTTTGCGGGCCCGCACAAGTGGCGCGAGTATTAATATGCGGGAACCTTCACGAAGTTTTGCGACCTTATCCACGATCTCCTGTGCCGACTGCTTGACCACTTCACGACCGCAGACGGGGCAATGTGGAATGCCCGTGCGGGCATACAGCAAACGCATGTAATCATAGATCTCGGTTACCGTACCGACCGTCGAGCGGGGATTATGCGAGGTGGATTTCTGGTCGATCGAAACGGCGGGCGAGAGTCCGTCAATGTAATCGACATCGGGTTTATCCATTTGACCGATGAATTGCCGTGCATACGCCGAGAGTGACTCGACATAACGGCGCTGACCTTCGGCAAAGATGGTGTCGAATGCAAGCGATGACTTGCCCGAACCGGATAAGCCTGTGATAACCACAAACTTATCGCGGGGAATTTCAACAGTTATATTCTTAAGGTTGTGGACGCGCGCGCCCACGACGCGAATGACGTTGGCTGACATGGTTCTCCTTGGGGGTGCTTCAATTGTAGCACAAATGTTTTATTTCTTCCCTGCCTTTTTTTAACCCTCCGAATTCGAGTTATACTCAGTGCAACTTCTTAAATCCGGCGGTGTTATTTATTTCAACTCCGCCGGTAAGGTTTAATCTTGCCGGAACTCGAATATAACGAAGAGGAAATTCTTGCCCGCGCCTCGCAGGGCGACCGCGATGCCTTCGGTCAATTGTATGAGCGTTATGTGGACCGCATATTCAATTATGTGTACTACAGAACGGGGAATACACATGATGCCGAAGACCTGACTGCGCGTGTGTTCCAGCGCGCGATGAAGCATGTGGTGAACTACACGGACCGCGGCGTGCCATTCTCGGCCTGGTTGTATCGGATCGCTCATAACCTGGTTGCCAACTGGCACCGCGATCGCAGCCGCAAGCAGGAAATTCCACTGGATGATATTCCCATTCTGCCTGCCAAAGGGGATCACCCCGAGCGCAACCTGGTACGGTCGCAGGAACAGGAATCCTTGCTGCGCATGATCCGCACTCTGCCCCCTGAAAGGCAGAACCTGTTGATACTGAAGTTTGTTGAGGACATGTCCAATGCCGAGATCGGCGCGATCATGGGCAGAAGTGAAGGAGCTGTGAAGAGCCTTTATCATCGTACATTGCTTGCTCTTCGCGATCAACTGGAAGACCAAAATCTTAATCTTGAAGGAGAGTGAAACATGTTAGGAATTGTGGCTGACGGTGCTGTTGATATTACCGCTGCATGGCGTGCAGATTTTGACATTAAGAGGATCCCCATCAACGTCCACTTTGGCGAAAAGACCTTTATTCAGGATGTGGATCTGTCTCTGGATGAATTTTATAAACTGGTGGATGATAAATCCAACCCCTTCCCAAAGACTTCCCAACCCTCCCCTCATCAATTTGTGGAGTTTTACAAACAAAATTTCCAGCCCGGCGATACCATCCTTTCGATCCACATCACCAGCAAACTATCCGGCACGTATGCTTCCGCGGTTGCAGCGGCAGAGGAATTAAAAGGTACGTATAACGTCATTACCTTTGATTCGCTTGGAGGCTCGCTGGGCGTTGGCTTTATGTGCCGCGCCGCCCGCCAGATGGAGCGTGCGGGTAAAAGTGTGGATGAGATCGTCAGTCACCTTCAATCCATTCGTGACCAGATCCATATCATTCTCACCCTCGAAACTCTGGACTATGCGCGGCGCAGCGGACGGGTGGGTACGCTTTCGGCGGCGCTGGCTTCCGTGTTGAACGTTAAACCGATCGCCCTCCTGCAAAATGGACTGGTAAATATGGTGGAAAAAGTCCGTACCCGCAAAGGCGCCCTTGAGCGTGTGATCTCGCTTGGCAGGGAACTTGTCGGCGATAAGCCTGTTCACCTTGGCATCGTGCATGCCCGGGATATCGATTCCGGAAGCGCCTTGCTTGAAGAGGCAAAGAAACATTTCAATTGGAAGAGTGCCGAGATGACCGACCTTTCCATTTCACTAGCCATTAATTTTGGACCCGGCACGGTTGGTTTGGTGCTTTATCCCGCTGAATAAAACAGGTACGAATGACAAAACGCAAGCAGAATCACAACCCTGACGAAGATATAAAATTTCTCGAAGCGCACCTGGCTGGCACCTTGAAGCCGGTTGCGCCCACAAGGGAAATCGTGCAACGCCTGGGCAGACGCATCCAAATGCCTTATCGTGAAAGAATAGCCTCGCAATTTTCGGATTGGAGCAGGTTGTTTATTGTTTTCGCCGGTGTTCTATCCGGAATGCTGTTGATCATTACCGTTGCGCGGTCCGTTTATTATTTGATCGGGCGCAGAGGATAACCAGGAGGAACCCCGGAGGTTTAAACCCCCGGGGTTTATTCATTTAATAACCAATCGCACAGGATCCGCGCCTCGGCGACGAGGTCTGCATCGAAAGGGAGTTCAAATTCCTCGGTGACGCGCACGGTCAGGTGACTGGCGATCAATTGCATGTTGGGGGGCAGGTTCGTATTTTCCTGAAGTAGATTAAGCAGATCATAGGCGCTCATGCTGGGGACCTGGATTCCCTTGCGGGTCAGGTTTTCCCGAATGGCAATGCCTGCCGCGCGGCGCGCACAGACCCGGGCCTGGCCCTCATTTTTATTGACTCGAGCCTGCCGGGCTTTTTCAAATTCGTTGCGTAATTGCGTGTTAAAATCATTCATGTACGAAATTATAATGGCAATATCGGCAATCACAGGATAAAGTCACTTTTGCAAAAGTGACTTTATCCTTAAACAAAGGAGAAAAAAAATGAGATCCATATTCTTTCGATTGTTTGGATATCTGATCGCGGCAAGTCTGGCCTTGGTGGCGTGTGCGCCAACGGTTACACCAACTGTGGCAGCCCCCACTCAGCCGTATGAAATTACAGGTACATATGAAGTAACGAATGATTTTGTGCTGGCAACCTATTATGTGGAAAACGCCGTTGCTTTAACAGACATGCACGGCTTTGTCATCCGTGATCTGGAATGGGAGTTGCCGGTTGATTCCCAAGCGCTTGGTTTCATGACCTTCGACGCAGAAACCCTGAGCGGCACTTTTGAACTGGATCTGCCTGCCATGCCGGAAGGTGAATTTAATGATGTGGACCAGGATGACACCGAAGAAACAGGCGTTCAGATCTTTGCTGTGGCGTATTCTCCCAACCTGTATGGTGGACCTTTCGCGGAGGGCGATGATCGCTCTCGAGGCTGGCCCTCCTACCTGGCTTCTGTTAAAACAGATGCTGAAAACAAAGATGAAGTGACCGGCGGCAAACTGGTCATCTGGGCTCCTGATGCAAACCAGCAGTTTCCCACTGCTTTCGGTGCTGACAGTCTGCTCTTTACAGCCGACGACCCCGTAGCTGCCGTACCTGCGGGATACTCGATCGTCGACCTGGACCAATCTCCGTTTGAGGTCATTCAGGAAGGCACCCCGCAGATGACCCTGTATGAACCGCAGGATATTGCCGTTAAGGATTATGCGGCTCTGTCCTATACTGAAGCGTTCGATAAAATGTTCACAGTCATTCGCAAAGAGTACGCCTTTACCGACATGGAGGGCAAGGCGCCCGATTGGGATGCGTTGTATGCCGAATTGAAACCGCGCGTGGAGCAGGCTGAAAAAGCCAAGGATACCAACGCATTTTATCTTGCCCTGCGTGATTATACCCGTGCATTTAAGGATGGTCATGTTGGCTTGGATGGCGGCGACTTTGCCCAGCAGGATTTTGCGTCTGCGGTTTCCGGCGGATATGGATTTGCCATTAGGGAGCTGGATGACGGGCGGGTCCTGGTGATCTTTGTTCTGGATGGAGGCCCCGCTCAACTGGCTGGGATCCAGCCAGGGGCGGAACTGACCGAGTTCAACGGTCTGCCTGTCAGCGACGCCATTGACGCAGCCCAGTCTTTTTCCAATCAGTCTTCTGATTTTGCGATCCGCTATCAAAAAGCGCGCTATCTTCTGGCTGCCGTCCCTGGCACCGAAGCAAAAGTGGTGTTTGCAAATCCCGATGGAATTCCTCAAGAGGTCACGTTGACCGCCATAGAGGAGCGCCAGAGTTTCAGCCGTACATCGCTCTATTTTGGGGTTGATACGGCTTCTTTACTGCCCGTGGATGCCGAGATCATTCCGTCTGGGAATGAAACCGTGGGCTACATCCGGATCAACAGCAATTCTGACGACCTCAATCTGGTCATCCGCCTTTTTGAGCGGGCGCTGCAGCAATTTGAAGCCTATGAAGTTGCGGGCATTGTCATAGACATGCGCTACAATAACGGGGGCGCGCCGCTTGGTCTGGCTGGTTTCTTTACCGACCAGGAGATCCTGATGGGGCAGCTCGAATATTATAGTGATAAGACCGGCAAATTTGAGCCGGAAGGCTTGCGTGAGAAATTCCTGCCCAATCAAAATCAATATCATTTTGAAAAAATGGTCATGTTGGTGGGGCCTGCCTGCTTTAGCGCATGTGAGATCGAAGCCTATGGATTTAGCCAGCTGCCGGGCATGATCGTGGCTGGGCAATACCCCACGAGCGGTGTGGAAGCGGAAACCGCCCGTGGCAGTTTTCTGTTACCCGAAGGCTTTGGTATGACTGTTCCGACCGGACGGTTTATCCTGCCGGATGGCACCGTCTTTCTCGAAGGTCAGGGGGTACCGCCCACCCTGCGCATCCCGGTTGACGAAACTACTGTTTTCGCAACGGATGATATTGTCCTGCAGGCTGGCGTTGACGCCGTCCTGCAGCCGCTGGGTGCCGGTATTGCCCCGAGTGCCGCGCCAAAAGTTGCCACCGCCGCCGAAGCCGAAGCCGTGTTCTCCTCGGGTGCGGCATTCCTCGAAGACCTTGCCCGTGAAAGTTATGAAGCCGACACTTTCTCCAGGCCGGGCACAGCCGTTTATACCGTTCCGATAGCAGAGCCTGATCCTCTTGTTTGGGGGTATGTCTGGTGTTCTGCGAATGCTGAAACCCTGGCCTCAAACATGGAAAAGATACAACTTAAATTTATGCTAAATGATAAAGAAGTGTCCTCTGATTCTCTTGCGGCGTATGAACTCGAAACTGGCGGACAGGTTTGCCGATTGGTGTATACCACATTAAGTGATTGGACTCCGGGTGAGCATCACCTGACCACAACTGCCACTTTCACTGCCGGCATCAATGACGGCACTGCCGATTATGAACCCGGTGATTATGTTTTGGATTACACGGTCTATGTAAAGCCCTAGCAATAGTAAAAACTTCCCGAAGGTTTTGTGGAGTCCGAATCGGATTTTGCAGACCTTCGGGATATTGCTTCCATCCGGAAATTTTTTTACAACCATTTTACATCCCCGTCACACCCGTTTTACCTTGCCCGTCTAAAATCACATCGTAACCAAAAAGGAGGTTTACGATGACAAGCTTATTAAAAAAGGTGATCCTGGTGGTCTTGACCGCTGCCCTTGTTTTTGCGGCAACCCCGGTCTCCAACGCTTACGCCCAGGACGGGAACCCGCCCAAAGGTGAGTTGACCCCTATAAGATTGGAACAGGTCTGGGCGCGGGAATTGAAAGCCTATGAACGACTTGGCAGGGTATTTGCTGATATTGATCATACGGTTGCCAGACTCCAGGCGAGACTTGACCTTGCCGCGCAAAACGGCAGGGACGTGACCCGCCTTCAGGCCGCGCTGGATGCCTTCAAAGCCGCAATGACCAGCGCCAGGCCAGCCTACGAGGAGATGAGCGGTCTTGTCAGCGCCCACCTGGGATTTGACTCGAACGGCAAAGTGGTTGACGCCCTCCAAGCCAGGACCACTGTGCGGGAGGTGGGTTTGAAGCTGGATAAAATTAAGTCATCCATGGGCGGAACAGGCAGGGCGCTGCATAAAGCGTTAAAAGCTATCCGCGAGGAACGGTGGCCTGTACATGCGCCAACCGCCTCCGATTCATAAGACCGTAGTGATTTCGTCGTGTAAGAGACAGGTTTACGCCTGTCTCTTTTTATTTTTCATTCATTTTGCACTGCTAAAATTAAAGGATGAGGTCAAAAAAGATTTTTATGATCCTGCTGATTCTCCTGTCAGGTTTGATGCTGTTGACGGTGGGATATTCCCTGTTCAGCAGGGGACGTCCGGCGCCTGTGCCTGTAAAAGAGGAGGTCATGGCGGGTGTGACCTATCTGCGGATCGTCCGCTATCTTCCCCATTCCATGGTGGTGCATGTCCTGGTGCTGGATAAGAAGAACGGGTCGCCGCAGTTTATGACCACACCGCCCGATGAAGTGACAGGAGGCGCCCTATCTGCTCGCACCACCTCGCAGTTCCTGGAAGAGTATGGTGTTCAGATCGCCATCAACGGCGATGGATTTTTTCCGTGGTGGTCGCGCAGTCCGGTGGACTATTATCCGCGTGTCGGGCAGGCTGTCACCCCCAATGGCTTTGCTGCCTCATACGGCGAACGCTATGCGAACGGCTTGCAGGATGTCAGCCTTGAACCAACCTTATATATCAGCCGCAGGAACGAACTCACTTTTAACCGTCCGCCCAATAAAATCTACCATGCGATTTCAGGCGACCGGATGCTGGTTCAGGGCGGCAGGATCATCCCTGGTCTGGATGATACCGAAATTGACCCGCGCACTGCTGTGGGGATCAATCGCAATGGACGCTTTACCTACCTGGTGGTGGTGGATGGCAGGCAGCCGTTTTATAGCGCAGGCGCCACCCTTGCTGAAATGGCTGAACTTTTGCAGGAATTGGGTGTGTTCTACGCCATGAACCTAGATGGGGGCGGATCGTCCACCATGGTGATGGAAGGCGCAGACGGCGAGCCCGTCATTCTCAATTCACCCATTGACAGTTACATACCATTGCGCGAGCGTCCCGTGGCGAATCATTTGGGGGTCTATCTCAAATAAACGCGTCAGGAATTCGTTATGCAAGGGCAGGATGTCCTCAGGTCGAAAAAAACAACCAGGAATTTTGAACTCACTTGATAAATTATTGATAGATGCAACTATTAATCTTCGTATACGAAAACCTGGTTGCGTCCCAACCCTTTGGCTTGGTAAAGGGCGCGGTCTGCACATATTAACGCATCCTCTTCGCCGGTGCCATGATCTGGAAATACAGATACGCCCATGGATGCCGTGATCTTGATCTTTGCGTTATCATAGACGATCTCCATTTCGTTAATTTGGCACAACAGGTTTTTAGCGCGTTCCAGTGTATTTTCTAATGACGCACCAGGCATCATGATGGTAAATTCCTCGCCGCCGTAGCGGCAGGGAATATCTTCTGCGCGCAAGTTTCGGATGAGCAAGTCACCCAGTTTTTTTAGGACCATGTCTCCCGCCTTGTGCCCATATGTATCATTGACCTGTTTGAAATAGTCAAGATCCATGATGATGAATCCTATGGGTTTCCCCTCCCTGTGTGCGCGTGAAATTTCACGGTCGAGAGTTTCCTGCAAGAATCGGCGGTTGAATAACCCGGTCAGCGGGTCACGGATTGCCTGTTCCCGCAATGTCGCATGCAGGAGTTCGATTTCCTGCATTTGCGCATTTAATGCGTCATTGGCTCGCCTCAGTTCTTCCTCCGCAATCCTGCGCTCTGCAATGTCCCAAATCAGGTCTGCGAGCCGCGAGGAATGGCTCACGTCCTCTTCCGTGTAGTCCGACGGTTTATTGCCGACACCGATGATGCCCACCATCTTCTGGCTGCGGAAAATGGGGAAGACCATTTCACGTATCACCGGGGCGTGACCCTCTGGCAGTCCCTTGCGATGGGGCAGGCTGGCGTAATCGTTATGAATGATGGGTTTCCCCTCGCGCACACAATCCACCCATACCCCCGCCTTGTCGATGTCATAATGCGTTCCCTTGCCCTCGGCGGTGCACATTCCCGCCAATGTGCGGGTGGACCAAGCCTGGAGCGAGAGCGTTTTCTGGTCGGTTTCAACGAAATGAAAGAAGCCGATGACGCTTTCGCTCAGGACGCATAACTCATCCAGCGCATTTTGCAGGAGTTCATCCACTGAATGCGTCTCAGCAAACTTCATGATGCGCAGGCGGGCTTGGAGGATGTTATCCTCCCTTTTGCGCGTTGTGATATCGGTGAACAGGGAGTCGAAGCGGAGCGGGGTTCCCTGCCCGTCGGTTACGAACCGCGCGCGGTTCGTAACCCAGCGGACTTCGCCGCTCGGGCGCACGATTCGAAATTCCCATTCGCCCTGCCCCTGTTGAACCAGGTCTTTTGCGATTTGTTCGACGATTTGCAGGTCTTCGGGGTGGACAAATTGCAGGTATGCCCTGCCGCCTGCCGACTGTATATCCTCCTGCGAACGCCCGAAGATGTGGGCAACCGACGGGTTGGTTTGAATCAGGTCGAACGTTTTTGCATCCACCGAATACACCCCATCGAGCATGGAGTTTAAAATGCTGTTTAGTTTATCCTCGCTCTTCGCCAGCGCCTCTCCCGCCCGCTTGCGCTCGGTAATATTGTGATTGATAGTTACGCCGCCAATCATGCGTCCTTGCTCATCCTGAAGTTGAGAAACAGAGGCGATGACCCATAACTTGGCACCATCCCGCTTCTGCTGACGTAATTCACCCTGCCAGAATTTTTGTGCCATGAGTTGAGACTTCGCCTGCTCCTGTACGCCCGCTGGAAATTCCGTGCCGCAGACAGAGTCAATTAACTTTCCGAGAACCTCCGCTTCACTCCAGCCGTAGAGATTTTCAGCAGACTTGTTCC
>JAIFNG010000076.1 GCA_020047815.1 Anaerolinea sp. | reverse complement strand
AGATCTATTGCCTACCAATCCCGATTCTGATAATCGTCCCAATCACAATCACCGTCGCGGTCCAGGTCACAGTGCGTGCCATCCAAAGTGTATAGATAATCTATTTCATTCTGAGGCGCACTGATCTGCCTTGAGACTTCAATTTGATAACCAATGCAGAGGCGTTCGATCTCCACACCGCCATAGGCAGTCCTCGGTACAGATTCGCCGGGGTGTGCGGCTTGATACCGGGCGTATAGTTCTGAGTGGGTGGCGTCATGGGCGATGGTGGAGGCATACCAGGTGACGCTGAAAAATGCGGTGGCATCTCCCACCTCGTAGCGCGGCGGATCTTCCCATGCCCACATGCCGCTATGTTCACCCTGCTCGATTCTGCCAATATATATTTGAACTTTTCTGAACGCATCAGGAGCTTTTTGTTCCAGCAGCGCGAGTGCTGTGCGAGTCTGCTGGATGAATTCTGTGTCACCCATGATTTCGATCCCGCCGTAGTTGGATGGCGGGCTGGGCGGCATGGGGCTCAGGGTTTGTGGTGTGTGGGGAAGAGGGATGGTGCAGGCCGCCAGAATTAACCATAAAAAGATCGGGAAGTGCCTTTTCATCAAATTCATTATTGTCCCAATTGCCAGGGTTTCCCATGACAGGTTAATGCCAGAATTTTTTTTGTGGATGTGCCTTATCGCCCGATCAAGTTCCAGGTAAAGCTAAAGTACAATATCCTCCATTGTTAACTTGCCAAACTAATAGACCAGAGGACACATGACAAACTTTGATATTGTTCCAAACCGCCGTAATTCCAATTCGATCAAATGGCTTAGATATCCCAAAGATGTGCTGCCCATGTGGGTGGCAGATATGGATTTTCCCGCACCCGGGCCGATCTTGAAAGGACTTCACAAGGCTGTGGAGCACGGTGTGATGGGATATGAACTTGCCACGCCCGCGCTCAAGGAAACCGTCGCTGCCCGCATGGATCATTTATATGGCTGGAAGGTCAAGCCCGAAGCGGTGGTTGATGTGACGGGTATTGTCAGCGGTTTTAGTGTCGCGGCGCGTATCGCCTGTACGCCGAAAAGGGGTGTGCTGATGCAACCCCCCGTTTACAATGAATTTCATGAAGTAAAAACCAACCTTGGCATCCCGCAAATAGATGCCCCTCTTGTCAGGCATGTGAATGGAAATATTCTAAGTTACGAGATCGACTGGGATATATTCGAAAGGCAGGTTAAGAAGGCCGGCATGTTCCTGCTATGCAATCCGCATAACCCGCTGGGAAAGATCTTCTCCCGCAAGGAATTGCTGCGCATGGCGGAAATTTGCATCAAGAACAACGTATTGATCGTCTCAGATGAAATTCACTCCGAGTTACTGTTGGGTGGGAATTCGTTCACGCCCATGGCCAGGTTATCTTCCGAGATCGCGAAACACACGATCACCCTGATCGCCCCCTCCAAGACCTTCAACGTCCCCGGCTTGTTTTGCGGCTTTGCTGTCATTCCGAACGGGGATTTGCGTGAACGCTACCAAAGGGAAGTTCATCACCTGCGTCTGCACGTTAGCAGCATGGGACTGTACGCCGCCCAGACCGCGTTCTCAGGTCAATGTGACGGGTGGCTGAATGAACTCCGCCGCTACCTGACAGCCAATCGTGACTTTCTTGTGCAGTATGTTGCCGCGAATATGCCTGGTGTCCGCCTGACGAATCCCGATGCCACCTATCTTGGCTGGCTTGATTTTACGCAGACAAAGATCAACGGCTCCCCTTATGAATTCTTTTTGAAGAATGCCAAAGTTGCCGCAAGCGAAGGAAGGATATTTGGCAAAGAAGGCGAGGGACATATCCGTTTGAATTTTGGTACGTCCCGCAAACTGTTGACACAGGGGCTTGAGCAGATGCGGAAGGCATTGACCAAAATAAAGTGAAACTGATCGTCTTTTCTGGTTTACCGGGAACAGGAAAAAGTACCCTGGCAGAGGCGGTGGGGAGGGATTTGGGGATCCCTGTTTTTGCAAAAGATTGGTTGGAATCCGTTTTGTTGCGTTGTGAGGTTCTTCAAGGCAACCCGGATAAACCGCTTGGCTTCACCGGTTATGAGCTGCTCACTGTTCTTGCAGAGCGCCAGCTGCGTCTCGGGCAATCCGTTATCCTCGATTGTGTTGCAGCTTCCAGATCGATCCGCGCCTCATGGCGGGCACTGGCAGATCAGTATGGCGCAGGCTGGTATGTGGTTGAATGTATTTGTTCAGACGAACACCTGCATCGCAGGCGCCTGGAAGTGCGTAAGCGCAACATACCGGACTGGCATGAATTGCAGTGGTCTGAGGTCCTCGGCGCAAGGTTAAATTATGAATCATGGAATGAGCCGCGCTTGATCCTGGATGCAGTTAATTCGTTTGAGGGAAATTTACTGTCTGCGGTTGAATATTGCCGTTGAGAGGCTGCCCGGTTTTGGAAAAAAAAGACGGACGAGAGTTTACTCGTCCGTCAAAAGTTCTCTATGTTAGGAAAGGAACGATTCAGCAACCTTCGTATCGTTTGGGGAACGTCTGGTTCTAAAAAATTACTTGACCAGTTCAGGGCGTTACGTCCTTTCCCATTTTATATGCTTCAGGTGGTGTATCTATCGCAACCTCCTTTTTGCAAATCTGATCATGATTTTTGAAGAGCATCTGATTTACGGGCAATTTCAAATCAGATCGGGGACTACGTTCTTCCCTTGGTGCCGGTTTAGGTGGTCTGTGTGTTGCAACCTCCTTTTTGTTTCTATACTTAGCATACAACAAAAAAGATTTAATACATTAAAAATTCCTATTATTTTTGATAGAAGTCGCATAGATTAATTACTTTCCTGTAAGCCAGTATTTTATCTCCTGGTGAATGGGATAAAGCGGCAGCAGGCCTGCGCCATAACTTTT
Organism: Anaerolinea sp.; assembly: GCA_020047815.1. Taxonomy (GTDB): domain Bacteria; phylum Chloroflexota; class Anaerolineae; order Anaerolineales; family Villigracilaceae; genus Villigracilis. Next base: position 13,069 of record JAIFNG010000076.1, on the reverse strand, counting down.
TCCAGCCATGCGGGTCATGAGCTGGCGCGCGTGCTGTAAATTCTTGCGGTCCATGGATAAGGGCAGGGCTAGAATTTCCTCCGCCAGCGGAGAGAGGGTCCTGCCGGTAATTTTTTTGAACACCTGAAATTGATATTGCCAGGCATCCAGTTCGCCGTAAATTGAAAGAGCAATGAGCATGCCTTGTTGTAAATGTCTTACTTCATGGATCAACAGCGTCCAGGCGTTCGGACTGATAAGCGACGATTCTGAACTATAGAGCGCCGAGTTAAGATGGGCAGACCCTGCCATTGTCCAAAATGCGCCCACGCTTTTTCTGGCGCGTTTCATGCCGATCTTTGTTTTACGGGCGTGGATGTACTCCACTGCCTCACGCCCCTCGTCGCAGCAATTGGAAACTGCTTCAAGAAATTTTTCCTGCCATTCGGATTTCTTCATGCTTTATTTTATCCCAGACTTCCAGCCCGCGAAGTGGATGAGTCATACGCTTTATTTGGATGATCCGGCTGAAGTTGTCGCTGGAAGATCAACCTGTTAATTTATGATAGTTCCTGATAGCGCAATGCGGTAGAATCTGCTTTATGAGAAAAGTAGCCATCCTCGGAATCGGTCAAACAAAAATAGGTGAGCAGTGGGAGAAATCCCTGCGTGAGATTGGGGGCGACGCCGCTTTTGCCGCCATGAATGATGCAGGGATTGAAAAAGTAGATTCACTTTTTGTGGGCAATATGCTCTCGCCCCTGGTCAGCGGACAAAACCAGCTCGGCGCATTTTTTGCGGATTGGATCGGGCTGTGGAAACAGGAGGCGGTGAAGATCGAAGCCGCCTGTGGATCAGGAGCGGCTGCGTTCCGTGCCGGGCTGATGGCTGTTGCCTCCGGTGAGATGGATTCAGCACTGGTGGTGGGGGTGGAAAAAATGACAGACAAGGCAGGGCGTGATGTCACTGCCGCACTGGCAACCGCCGCCGATGCAGATTATGAAGTGGAACAGGGGGTCTCGTTCGTGGGCATCAATGCGCTGGTCATGCGCCGCTACATGCATGAATTCGGCTGGAAGCACGAAGATTTTGCCCAATTCTCCATTAACTCACATGCCAATGCCATGCACAATCCTTATGCGCGCTTGCATGAAAAGATCACAGTCGAAAAATTTGAAAGATCTTCCATGGTCGCCACGCCCATCAATTTGCTGGATGCATCCCCCATCGGGGATGGGGCGGCTGCGATCGTCATTGTCCCTGCTGAGAAGGTGGCGCGCCAGCCGCGCATCGTGGTTGCGGGCTCTGCTGCTGCAACCGATACGATCGCGGTCCACTCGCGTAAGGACCCCATGTTTTTGCAGGCAGCCTACCTCTCTTCAAGGCGGGCATACGATATGGCGGGTATCACTCCGGCGGATATCGATATCTTTGAACTGCATGACGCATTCTCGATCATGGCGGCGCTTTCACTGGAAGCCAGCGGGTTTGCAGAAAAAGGCCAGGGGATCAGACTCGCTCTTGATAACGAGATCAGCATTCAGGGGCGTATTCCTGTCTGCACGCGCGGTGGATTAAAAGCCCGCGGGCATCCTGTCGGCGCGACAGGTGTCTATCAACTTGTAGAGGTTGTCCAACAGCTGCGAGGGGAGTGCGGCAGAACCCAGGTGGACGGTGCGCGGGTTGGCATGGCGCAAAATATCGGTGGATCAGGCGCTTCCATATTGACTCATATTCTGATAAATGAAGTCTAATTTAGGTTGATTCTTGATTATTGCTTTATTTTGATATATACTGGGGTTACCTGATCCGTTTTGTAAGAGAGCGTTTCTTAAGAGCCATTCACCACAGATCCTTGCACCGCCCGTTATGTGGGATCCAAAGTGCGGCGAGTGGGAGGGCAGGTGTAAGAGCTGGTCTTTATTTGTGGTTGATCACAACGTAGTAAACTGTTTCCAAGGAGGTTCCCATGGATACGGCAGAGCGGCGACAATTATCGCGGCGGCGTTTTTCATATTACATGTGTGTTGTTGATGAGGCCACAGGTAAACTGGTCGGTCATTTTTCTGATATTAGTACACGCGGGTTTAAACTGGACACGATCCATTCCGTGCCGATCAATTCAGATCTTCGGATGCGTGTTGAACAGACCGGCGAAATATCCAACAAGAGTTACATAACTTTTACTGCGCGCGCAAGATGGTGCAGTGTGGATATGTTCGACCCGAATATTTTTAATGTCGGCTTTCAAATTACAGATATGACCCCGGCTGATTATGAAGTTTTTACAAAGATGTTTTCAGCCTATGGCGTGCAGGATTTCTCACGGCAGAACAATTCCAATTTTTAATCCCGGTAAATTCAGCCTGTATTGGAAGATAGCCCCGTTCATGCGGGGCTATTTTTCTGCCGGATCGTCCGCTTTTTTTCAATTAAAAGCCCTTTGTGACAAAACCGTGTAAAATAAATCCATGAAAAAATTTTTACGCTGGCTTATTCATTCCGTGTTAAAGATCATTACCAAAATAGATGTCACCGGGTATGAAAATTTGCCGGGAAAAGACGGGTTCGTCATTGCAGTCAACCACTTGGGCATTTTGGATGCGCCAATGGCATATTACGCACTGGATGACTGGCATCTTTTTATTCCAGTGGCTGAAAAATGGGAGGAGAATCCCTTTCTTAGGTGGCTGGGTAAGCATCTAAATTTTATTTTTATCGATCGGTTCAAGCCTGACTTGAAAGCCATGCGTGAAATGATCAAGCGGATGGAGGAAGGGCAGACGCTGGTAATAGCCCCTGAAGGCACACGCGCGCGCGATGAAAAAATGGCGCAGGGCAAACCCGGTGTTGCCTATCTGGCTTCCAAAATGGGCTGGCAGATCGTACCGGTTGCCATCTCGGGCACGGAAGACCGACTCTTTTTTGGAAATCTGAAACGCTTTCGCCGTACGCACATAAAAATTACTGCCGGGAAACCTTTTACACTTCCGCCCTTTCCCAGGGAGAAGCGCGAAGAGGTTTTGCAGGAATATGCCGATGAGATCATGTGCAGGATCGCTGTCATGCTGCCAGAGCGCAATCACGGATATTATGCCGAACATCCGCGGTTAATGGAACTGGTCGCTCAAAATAACTCCAACGGGATGAAATGATCGTGAAATTATGAAATATAAAACCTTACGCTCCATGGTACGCTTTGTAATGAACCTGATCGCTGATGTGGAATTGGTCGGCATGGATAAACTTCCGGCGGGCAATGTGCTGCTTGCTGCGAATCACCTGGGGCGCCTGGATACGGCGGTGTTGTTGTACGCGATCGACCGTGAAGATATCATCATGGCAATAGCCGAGAAATATAAACGCCACCCGCTCTTTGGCGCCATGGGACGCGCCGTGGATGCGGTCTGGCTCAATCGTTTTGAAGCGGATTTTTCAGCCCTGCGCGAAATTTTGGCTCGCATGAAAAAAGGCGGGTTGATGGTGATCGCACCCGAAGGCACACGTTCAAAAACTGAAGCCTTGCAAGAGGGAAAAATGGGCGCCGCGTTCCTTGCCAGTAAAAGCGGGTTTCCTGTTTTGCCTGTGGCGTTGACCGGTACGGAAGACCGCGGGGTGCTTGAAAACCTGAAAAGGTTTCGCCGTTCCAAAATTCGCGCTGTGGCGGGAGAACTGTTTACGGTTGAAATTCCCAAAGGCAGGGGGCGCGAACAGGCCATGCGCGATGCCACCGATGAGATCATGTGCCGTCTTGCCGCAGAACTGCCGGAAAAATATCGCGGCGTGTATGCCGACCATCCGCGCTTGAAGGAATTACTGAAACACTAATGTAGGTGCAGTGGGGAGGGAATGCTCCCCCGGGGGGGCTAGTGAATGATCCACTCCCAGGCATGTTGTGGCGAGTCGCCGCTCCTGCCTTTTAGCGGCAAAGCGGTCTGTCATTGAGCGGCTCCATGACTTGCTGAACCTATTTACAAAACTGACAGCCCCGTTTCTCTGCTTCAACGATCGCCTGGTCGGAGGACCAAAAGAAATTTTCCGTGCCGATCTTTTCCGTCAGCCCGCTGCGCTTGATGATATTGCAGACGTTGTCGTGGATGCCGGCAAACATGAGCGTGCCGCCCTGTTTGTGCAGACGTTCATGCAGGCGCTGGATGGCTTCGACCCCCGCTGTGTCAATTAACGGAACCCCGCGCATGGAGAGAATGAGGGCATGGGTTTCCTTCAGATCTGCAAAGGCTTCATTGAATTGTCCTGTGGCTGCAAAGAACAACGGCCCTGTCAGGAATGCCACACGTACATGTTGACAATGTCCTGTGGTTTCGATCCCTCTTTGCTTGAGCCTTTCCGTGTCCACTTCCTCGACCGAAATGTTAATGCTGGCGATTTTATTCAGGAAGACCGCTCCTGCAAGGAAGGACCCGATCAAAATTGCCTGGGTCAGGTCCAAAACGATCGTTGCCAGCATGGTGATGGTGAAGGCAGTCATGTCGGTCTTAAAGCGTTTGCCGAAGATGAACTTGATCGCGCCCCATTCGTTCATGCGCACGGCAGTCACCATCAATACCCCCGCCAGTGCCGCCAGCGGGATCCGCGCCATGAATGGCGCAAGCAGGAACATGGAGAGCAGCAGTCCAACCGCGTGAATGATGCTGACCAGCCGGGTTTGTCCCCCGGATTTGATCCCCACACTGGAACGCGCAATGGCTGCGGTGGCAGGCACTCCCCCAAAGAACGGGATGAGCATGTTGCCCACGCCCTGCGCGATCAATTCCTGGTTGGCTTGCAGGCGCACTCCGGTCATATTGGAACCGACTGCACCCGCCAATAAGGATTCAACTGCGCCGAGCGCGGTAATGGTGAGGGTGGGGGCAATGAACTCGGAGATGTTGTCCCAGGGGATATTGGCAAGGTTGAGACGGTCTGCCAGGAACAGGGTTTGCGGGATGGCTCCGATCATTGCGGCTGACCAGCCCAGGGTCCAGTTTAATAGGGTGGCAAGGATAATTCCCAGAAGGGAGGAGGGGAATCGTGCGCTCCATTTCGGGGGCATGAGGACCATTGTCCCGATCACAACCAGACCGAGGAGGATGGTGTGCAGGTCGGGGGTAAACCCGCCATTGAAATAACCGATCAATTTTTGCGCGGCGGTTTCAGAGGACGGAGTTGTGACGCCGAGCAGGTTATCAATTTGTCCAATAAAGATGATGAGCGCGATGCCGGATGTGAAGCCGCTGATGACGGGGGTGGGAATGAAGGCAATAAAACGCCCCAGCCGCATGATGCCGATCAAGAGCAGAAGCAAGCCTGAAAGCAGCCCGGCAACCCAAATTCCTTCCAGCCCATAGCGGGAGACGAGGACGATCAAGACTGCCGACATGGCGCCGGTCGGCCCGCTGATCTGGTAGGGCGCTCCGCCAAGCAAACCCATGATAATGCCCGCAAGAATGGCAGTGACCAGCCCGGCGGCGGCACTGGCGCCCGAGGCGACGCCAAAGGCCAGCGCCAGTGGAAGTGCAACCGCGGCAACTGTTAATCCCGCAAGCGCATCCTGTTGAAATTTTGCAAGTGAATACCCTGAAAACTCGTCCTGGTAAAGGCGAGTGAGACTTCTTCGCGGCATAAGTTATTCTCCAATAAATTTGTTTTATAAAGGCTCAACACCGCAAGTATTATGCGGCGTACATGCTCCCCCAGGGCGTCCTTTACTATTTTTGTATTTTATCATGGCAGACTGTGAAAAAATATTAAGGAAATTTTTCACAGTCTGCCATAAAACGTGCCTACCCCATTAACTTGTTAAATAATTCCACAATGTGTGGGTCGAAATGTTTGCCCGATTGTTCGTTTATATATTCCCTTGTTTTTTCCTCATCCCAGGCAGGGCGATAGGGACGGTCTGAGGTTAACGCGTCCCATACATCGATAATGGCAAAAATTCTTGCGGCCAGGGGGATATCTTCGCCCTTTAACCCGCGCGGGTAGCCGCTGCCGTCCCATTTTTCGTGATGACAATAGGGAATATCCAGCGCAGGGCGCAGGTATTCAATGGAATGGATCATGTCGTAGGCATATTGCGGATGCTGGCGCATGATATCCCACTCCTCAGCCGTGAGTTTATCGGGTTTTAGCAAAATGGCATCAGGCACACCAAGTTTTCCAATGTCGTGCAGGAGCGCGCCGCGCCGGAAAAAGATCAAGCCCACTTCGCTGACGCCGGCCAGCCTGGCAAGTTTTTCTGACAGCAGGGTTACGCGCTGGGTGTGCCCTTCGGTTTCCTTGTCACGCAGATCCATGGCACGTGACCAACCCTCGATGGTGGCATCATAGGCAGCCAGTAACTGCAAGTGCACCTGTTCGAGGTTGACGCGGTCTTCAAGCAGTTTGCGGTAACGGTTCAGGCGTGTGATCCCGATCAAACGGGCGCGCAGTTCATGGCGGTCATACGGTTTGGTGATGTAATCATCCGCGCCTGCTTCCAATCCATCCAGCAGGGATTTTCTGTCATCCAATGCAGTCAGCATGATGATGGGAATTTCCGCGACGAGGGGGTTTTTTCTAATAAGCTGGCAAACTTCAAAACCATCCATGCCGGGCATCATTACATCCAGCAGGATCACATCAGGCAGGCATTGCTCGGCTTTTTCGAGTGCCTGAATGCCATTTTCCGCCATTACAAGTTGATACCCTTGCTGGTCCAAAATGGACTCAAGGGTATGCCTGCCTGCCGGGTCATCATCCACGATTAAAATAGTACTGGTCATGAGGGTCTCTCCTTGCCGCTGTAATTTGTACGGGTGTGCTGTATGTTGGTTGATTTCGTCCCATCATGACGAAATCAACCCGGTTTTCTTCACACACTTTTCAAACTGGTTTGAAACACACCCGGAGCCATTTAAGAATTGCTGCCACACAAGTGGAACTTCTGCTCCGGACCATTTTAATCGTCCTGTGATAAATATTGTTCAATGATCCTTACCAGTTCCTGCATTTCGACCGGTTTGCTCAGGTAATCGTTCATGCCGGCCGCGAGGCATTCTTCGCGGTCACTGGGCATAGCCAGCGCAGTCAACCCGATGATCGGAATATCCTTCAGGGCGGCATCTCTGCGGATCTGTCTGGTGGCATCAAACCCATTCATGATGGGCATCATGACGTCCATCAGAATGACCTGCGGCAGTTCCTGGCGGGCAAGCATAACACCTTCCTGTCCATTTGAGGAAGTGATCGTTTCATATCCCTGATGCCGCAGGTATTCACTCATCAATTGAGCGACCACTTCTGTGTCCTCCACGATCAGGATCTTGCCCGTGCGTTCCCCTTTCGGTGTTGGAATGCTTCTTTGGATTTGCGGTTGGATCGTTGATTGAAGCCTTTGCTCCGCCGGCCGCCAGGGCAGGGTGATCGTAAAACGGCTGCCCTCTTGTAATTCACTTGTCAGATCGACGTGACCGTCATGCAGGCGTACCATCTGCGCCACAAGCGCCAGCCCCAGGCCTGTGCCGGCATATTCACGCGCCAGACCGGCGTTCAACTGCACAAATGGTTTAAAGAGGTGTTGAATGTCTTCCTGTTTAATGCCAATTCCTTCATCCCAGACGGTGAAGGTAATTTCATTGGTTTGTGAATTCCCCTGTACATCAAGCCCGATATTTTTGCCTTGCGGTGTAAATTTTACCGCGTTGCCGAGCAGGTTCACAAGAGATTGCTTCAAACGCCGTTCATCGCCTGAAATGTAATGTACATTTTCGTCGATATTAAGCGAAATATTGAGCGATTTTTTCTGCGCCAGTTCCTTGATCATTCGCAGGCTGGATGCGCAAAGTTTTTCCACCGGGATGCTTTGAATATTCAGATCCAATTTGCCTGCCTCGATCTTGGAAAGGTCGAGGATGTCGTTGATCAGATCCAGCAGGTGGCGCCCGCTTTCAATGACGGTTTGAATATATCTTAGCTGCTTTTCGTTGAGCGCTCCGGATATCTGTTCCTGCAGGCTTTCAGAGATGCCCAGGATGGCATTAAGCGGGGTGCGCAGTTCGTGGCTCATGTTTGCCAGGAATTCATTTTTCATGCGCAAGCCGCGTTCCATTTCCGCATTGGCATACCTCAGGGTTTTTTCAGCCAGCTTGTGAGTGGTGATATCCTGGTTGGCGCCGATCATCCGTTCCGGGAGACCCAGTGCATCGTGGATCACTACGCCGGTTGATTTAATATAATGGATGCTTGCATCAGGCCAGATGACGCGGAATTCGGTGTTGTAGGGTTTGCTGCCGCGCAGCGCATCATCCATTAACTTTAATTGCGGTCCCAGGTCATCGGGGTGAACAGATTTGTGCCATGTTTGGGGTTCGGGCAGGGAGGTGGTACTTGACAGTCCGTATAAGCTGAATAACCGGTTGTCCCAGTATTCATTGTTATTTTTTATGTCCAATTCCCAAATACCGATACCGGCGGTTTCCACAGCCAGTTCCAGCCGCTGGCGCGTGGCTTCGATCTCGGCCGTGCGTTCCTGTACGCGCTGTTCCAATTCCTCGGCATAACGGTTGATCTCCTGATACAGGCGCGCGTTCTCAAAGGCAATGGCAGCCTGGTTGGCGAGGGTGCTGATCAATTTTTCATCCGCTTCGTTGAACGCATCGGGTTTTTCGCTTTCAATGCTGATCACTCCCAGACTGCGGTCCCCGGATTTCAGGGGGACGTATAGTCCCGAATGGATGCCCGGATAGGATTCAATATAGTGCGGATCGCTGCTTACATCACCACTGCGCACAATTTGGGATCGTTGAAGCGCGAAACCGCTTAACCCTTCGCCAAAGGGGGTGATCATTTTGCTGAGGTTCGCTTTTTCAGCATTCTGCTCTAATTCATCTTCCAGCCCCCGTTGGTCAAGCGCCAGCAATTCGAGGCTTTCATTCTCTTCATTGATCAGGCGAATGGCGGTATGATGCCAGTCCAATTTTTGTTCCAGCAGTTCAATGATCTTCTGGGCAACCTCTTGCGGGTTGAGCAGCTGGCTGAATGCCTGGCTGTTTTCGTACAACAATTCCATCTCCATCATGCGTTGACGGATAACTTCCTCCGTTTGTTTCCGCTCGGTGATATCCGAGATAATTCCATGCCAAAGGGTGCTGCCATCTCCCATCCGCTCCGGCTGCGCCTGCGACCAACGCCAGCGCAGACCCTGGCGCGGCAGGATGACCCTGTATTCACAATAGAAGGTCTGCAGGGTGTCGGCAGACTCCTGGATGGTTCTGCCGACCCGGTCAAGGTCATCCGGATGTAGTCGTCCAAAAACCGGGGTGGCGTCTTCCCGCACTTCCTCGGGGCTACATTCATAGATGTCATTCATGCCGGGACTGGAATAAGGGAACGCGGAACGTCCATCCGGGTAGAGCTGGTACTGGTAAACAACACCGGGTACAAGCCGGGCGAGCTTTTCGAGCAGGTTGTGGCTTTGCTCCAGTTCTTCCTCGGCTTTTTTCCGTTCGGTGATGTTGGCGATAAACCCTTCGATTGCGAGCAGGTTGCCATCAGGCCCATACACGCCCTGACCCTGTTCCCACACCCATCTTTCTTCACCGCCGGCTGTTATGATGCGGTAATTTAACTGATAGTGTTGTTTTTGTTTAAGTTTTTCCTGGATCACATCCCAGGTCATCTGACGGTCCTCAGGATGAATGATCTGCCCGTAGTCCAGACTGGTATTGTTAATTAATGCTGCCGGGTGATAGCCGGTGAGGGCGTAACAGCCTTCGCTGACAAAATCCATCGTCCATGCCTGATCGTTCTTACAACGGAATGCCATGCCAGGCAGGCTTGACATCAGGGTTAACAGCCTTCGCTGGCTTTCTTCAAGCGCCATTTCTGCCTGTTTTCGTTCGGTGATATCACGTACCAGCACCAGCAGCATTTCCTCGCCGTTGATGACCTGTTGCCCTCCGCTGACCTCGACCGGGAATAGTTCACCGCTGGCGCGGCGGTTGACCATCTCAAGCGGTATGTGCGCATAGTTCGACGGCTTGTCGATCATGGAAAAAGGGTCACTTCCTTCGGGAGCAAGGTCGGCGATTTCCAGGCGTAGAAATTCATCCCGCGGGTAGCCATACATTACACAGGCGCGGTTGTTCGCTGCCAGGATCCTGCCGTCTCTTGCCTCGATAAAGATCGCATCCTGCACGCCGTCAAAGATCGAACGGTAGCGTTTTTCGCTTTCCAGCAGGGCATCATTCGCCTGTTCGCGCAAGATCACGGCGGTTAACTGGCCGGTGATCTTTTGGACGCGCTGCAGGTCTTTTTCGGTCAGGATATCCGGACTGGAGACATCGAGCAGACCGATCACCTTTTTATCCGAGATCAGAGGGATCGTCAGGGTTGAGCGGATGTCCAAGAGCTTGAAGATCTGGGGAATGAGTTTGCGGACCGTCCCGCGGAATGCAGACGGCAGAGCTGTGGTCTCGGTAAATTCCAGCATCCAATCCTGAATAGCCCTGGGATCGGAGGTGATCAGGCCGTGCTCTGCCTGCAAGGCGCGTTGGAAAAAACTGCTTTTCTGGATCGGGATCTGGATCTGCGGCACCCGTCTTCCGATGATCTGTTCGATCTGTCTGATCAAAGTTGAGGGAAGCCCCAGGGTTTGCATGACCAAATTCTTGCCATCCGGGCTGAGCATATAAATGGTGGAATTTTTGCAGACACTGGTGCGGCGGAGTGACTCAGTAAATACTCCCAGGATCTCTTCCATACTGTCGCCGCGGTTGGCCGATTCATTCAGCGCATTGATCAGTTCCAGATCTTCTGTTCGATCCTTGATCTCGAATTCAGCCATCTTGCGGTCTGTGATGTCATTGAAAATGGCGGCAAATTTCCCTTTCTCGGGGCTAAAGGCGCGCACCTCAAAGTATTTGTCCAGCCCAACGAAATAATCTTCAAATTGAACGGGCACGCGGGTCAGAGCCACCTGACCGTACCTTTCGATCCAGACTGGTTCTGTGGTGGGCAAGATCTCCATAACGGTTTTGCCGATCAGCGTGGCGGGACTTAAACCGGTAATTTTTTCAAAGGCCGCGTTGACTGCTATGAAACGATAGTCGATCGGCTTACCCTGTTGATCGCAGATAATTTCGTGCACGGCGCCCCCGCTCATCATTTCGTCGAATAACAGGCGGTATTTTTGTTCACTCTTGAGCAGCTCCTGCTCGGCCCGTTTGCGCTCAAGATTTTCCTGTTGAGCCTGCTCATACAGTTGCGCGTTGCTGAGTGCGATGGCGGCCTGGGCGCTGAATGCATTCAGGATCTGCAGGTCATCTTCGGTGTAGGCGTTCAGGCGGTAGCTAAAGACCTGGATCACGCCAAGCGGCTCGCCCTCAACCATCAACGGCACAACCAGCGCTGAACGTGGAATGTCATTAATATCGGGGATTTCAACCAGGGGATTGCCGTTACCATCAAAGGTATGCGTAATCTGCGTATTCTTCAGCCGCGCTTGAAAATCAGGGACAAGCAGGGATTCTTTCGAGCGGATGACCTGGCTTTGCGTGCCGCTCCCCTCCGGTTCGAGCGGGATCGGAGCATGCAGTGTTGCATCCATGGGCTGTCCGTCATGCCAGCCGCTTGCGAGGGTGATCATTTTGCTGGCCGGGTCAAAGGAGGAGACCAGGAGCGTATCACAAGGCATTAAGAGCGAGATGCTGGTGTGGATCACGTCGTACACGTGACTGGCTTTAAGCGAGGCATTCAGTTTGTGGGTGGCTTCGTTGATCAGCCGCAGCTGTTGTGTGCGCTGGATGAGTTTTTGTTCGGCATTTTTGCGTTTGGTAATATCTTCGACTGTCCCGTCATAATACAGGACTGCGCCGTTTTCATCGCGCACGACTTGCGCATTTTCGCGTAAAAAGATCGGCATGCCGTCCTTCTTGCGCCATTCTGCTTCCAATCCAGTGACGTGGCCTTCACGTTCGAGCCGTTCCTTGAATAAGGGACGCGGGTAGGAGGTGATATTTGCGTCGCTTTGTTCCAGGTTGCGCCTGGTAAGTTCCTCAAATGAGGAGAAGCCCAACATTTGCACCAGCGCCGGGCTGCCGGCAAGGATGCGCCCATCGGGCGTGGTGCGGTAGATGCCGATCGGTGAGTTTTCAAACAATTGGCGATAGCGTTCCTCGCTTTCGCGCAATTTCTCTTCCGCCTGCCGGCGTTCATCGATATCGCGGAAGTTGATGACAATGGCTTCCATGCCCGGTTCTGCCAGCAGGTTTGTGAATATACTCTCGATCCAATGCCAGGACCCGTCATGATGTTTGAGACGGTATTGGATGGTCGGCGCTTTGGACGGGTTTTCGATCAAGTCCATCAAGACCCCCAAAACCATCGGCAGGTCTTCGGGGTGGGTCAGTTGATTGGCATCGCCCGTTGTAAGGTCTTCCACTTTATAGTTGAAAATTCTTAGCGCTGCCGGGCTGGCGTATTTAAATTTCCCGTCCAGCCCAACCATTACAACGCCATCCGGCGCGTTCTCGATCAGGGAACGGTAGCGTTTTTCAGTTTGGGCCGCCTTTTCCTCCGCCAGTTTGCGCTCGGTGATATCCTGGAATGACCCGACCAGATGTGTTACCTTGCCTTCCGGTCCCGTTTCTGCTGCCCCTTTTGCCGTGCAGATCCGTATGGTGCCGTCTTTGCGAATGGCGTGCAGTTCGAGCTCATAAGGGTTGCCTTCATGGATGGCAGACTCAACTGCCTGCATCAGCCGCTGTATGTCTTCAGGGGTATAAAATTTCGGATGTTCTGCAAAAGAAGGCGCACCTTCCGCGGGGTCTAGTTGGAAGATGCGGAATAACTCTTCGGACCACGTTACTGTGTCTGATGCAGCCTCCCATTTCCAACTGCCAACATGCGCGAGCCTCTCGGTGTTCGACAGCATTGCCTGCTTTTCCTGCAATGCATTTTCCGCCCGCCTGCGCTCAGTGATGTCGTTGAAACTGATTACTATTTCGGTTATTTCGCCAGCGTTATTCAGCGCCGGAAAGCCATTGACAGTTAACCAAACAATATCGTTTTTGTTGGGTCGGAAAACACCCAATGTTTGATTTTTAATTGG
>JAIFNG010000155.1 GCA_020047815.1 Anaerolinea sp. | reverse complement strand
CCTGCCGGAAAGGAGTAAGTTGATCTCGTTCTGGGTTAATTCAATGTCATCAGGATGCGTGATTTCCTGCCATGTCTTGTTTTGGAGTTCCAGGCGGGAATAGCCCAGCATTTCACATAACGCCTGGTTGACATGGACTTCGCCTGTAAGCAGGGTGATGGAGTTCCCGATCACAGAATGTTCAAATGCGTACTTAAATCGATCTTCACTTTCCTGCATGGCAGCCTCTGCCTGTGGATTGGTTTTCGGGTTGACAGTTTTTTGAGTCATTAAAAATCCCTCCGTAAACTTAATATTAGTTGTTTTCTCCGGATGAGTCAACTTGCAAAAAACCAACAAACCTTGTGCAAAACCTTTCGAACATGCCCTTAAAAAAACAGGATCGGACGACCCTGCTGTGCGGGAACCTGTGTCATATCAGACAGGATCACCACGGCAATTTTTCCAGATCCACGTTGCCGCCACTGAGGATGACGCCAACCTTGAGCCCGCTTAAGTCGATTTTCTTTTCCCACAAAACGCCGACCGCCACTGCCGATGACGGCTCGATGATGATCTTGGCGCGTTCCCAGATGTACTTCATGGTTTCGATGATGCCTGTCTCGCTGACGGTGACGATCTGTTCGACGCGTTGTTGAATGATGGGAAAGGTGAGTGTGCCGAGCGAGGTCAGCAGTCCGTCTGCGATGGTCCTGGGGTGCACCGAGGGGATGATCTCGCCTGCCTGCATTGAGCGAAACGCGTCATCCGCCATTTCGGGTTCGCCTGCGATCACGCGGATTCCCTTTTTGAGTTCCGTTGCCGCGATGGCTGTGCCGCTCAACAATCCCCCGCCGCCGACGGGGGCGATGATGACATCCAGGTCGGGGACATCCTCCAGAAGTTCCAGCGCGGCGGTCCCCTGACCTGAGATCACGCGCCGGTCATTGTAGGGATGCACCACCGTTGCGCCAGTCTCCGATCTGATTTTTTCCATTGTGCTTTCCCTTGCCTCAAGTGTCGGCTCACAAAATGTGATCACCCCGCCGTAGCCTGCCACCGCATTCTTCTTCACTGCGGGGGCATTGTCTGGCATGACGATATAAGCGGGAATCCCGCGCATCCCTGCCGCCAGCGCCAACGCCTGGGCATGGTTGCCTGACGAGTGGGTGCAGACACCACGGGCGGCTTCCTCATCGGTTAGTGAGTACACAGCATTGCATGCCCCGCGAAATTTGAACGCGCCCACTTTTTGCAGGTTCTCGCATTTAAGAAAGACCCGCGCACCCACTTTTTGATCCAGGCTTGCGTTGGTCAATACGGGTGTGCGATGGGCATACGGCTTGATCCGTTCTGCGGCCTGGCGGATGTCATGGAGGGTTGGGGTCATGGATACTCCTTTGGGGAATTGTTAATTGGGGGGCAGGTGACTTTAAGAACCTGTATTGGGCAGGTCGTTATCAGGTTCCGATATGTGTCGCTTAATATTCCTTTTCAAAATCAACCTGATATTTTAATGGTTTGCGTTCCAGGTATAGTAAATAATTTTCGACGAAAACCTGTGAGATCTCCCTGGGATAACTCGGCGCGGAGGTGTGGAAGGTCATCAGCAGGTTGGGTGTCGTCCAGAAGGGGTGTTCTTTTGGCAGCGGTTCCTGCTCGAAGACATCGAGTACCGCTCCTGCAATTTTGCCCCGGGTCAACGCCTCGACCAGCGCAGATTCGTCCACTGCCTGCCCGCGTCCCACATTGATGAAGAGCGCATGAGAAGGCAGGACGCTTAATAGATCGGCGTTGATGATCTTGCGTGTGTCCGATGTCTTGGGCAGCACGCTGACCAGGTAATCCAGTCCGCTGGCAAACTGTTGGAGTTCGGCAGTTTGCTGATGAGCCGGCGGCCTGTGGCGGGACTCTGCAGGGTGAAAATACCTGTCAACGTGTTTACTTGTTTCACTGATCCTCGTGTAGCCTGAAACATTCATGCCGAAGACCTTTGCCGTTGAAGCCAGTTCCGCGCCAATCGAGCCGACACCGAGCAGCCCGATGGTTTTGCCCTGCAGTCTGCCTGTATCCGCATCGTCCCATATTTTATTTTTCTGTGCTTCAAGTTTTTGAAATATTCGCCTTTCATGTGCCAGTAAATAACCAAAAACAAATTCAGACATAAGGCGGCCGAAAACTCCGCGTGCGTTGGTCAGGACATAATCACGGCGCAAAGCAGGGTCAAGCAAAGACTCCACGCCTGCCCAGGTGGATTGAGCCCATTTCAGGTGGGGCAGATGCGGCAGCGCATCCCGGATCAAATTTGGCTCCCCAAAGACCATCTCACAATCTTCCGCAGGGAGGGAGGTGATCTCTCCCAACTCAGGCAGATCCGCTTCCGTGATCAGGCGGGTGTACTCTTTCGAGCTATTTGAGAGGATGAGCAGTTTGTGCATGGATGAATTGTACTATGGGATAAAAATTGGTTCTTGACTTTTACTTTCTTTTTTTGTATGATGTTTATATTATCGTTCAAATTACTGAACAATCGTACAATATTTCACAGGAGAGAGCCATGTCCCATGTCAAGTTGAGTTGGCGCACCACCATCCTTGCAGCGACGCTGCCCGCCGTGATGGAAGTCATCTGGCAATTGTATAACACCTATGTGCCGGTATTTTTACAGGCGGGTAACCCCGCCTTTACAGAGGCTGGCGCCACCACAGTCGGCTTCGGCCTGGGTCCCGCATTGACGGGTTTCATCCTTGTCTTCGATAACATCGCGGGTTTGTTCATTAGCCCCCTGGTTGGCGCGTGGAGCGACAGCCTCCGCACCAAATGGGGCAGGCGTATGCCGTTCATTCTCTTCGGTATTCCTGTGGCTGTCCTGGCATTTATCGTCATTCCGCTTATCCCACTGAATATTGCTCCCGAACTCAACGGGCAGACGGGAAAACTGACCGGGCTGCTCATCCCCTTTATCATCTCTCTCTTCATCGTATTGGTCGCTTTTGCAATGGTGCGCCCTGTGGCGGATGTCCTGCTCTTTGATGTGACGCCATCCAAACATCGCTCAACCGCGAATGGAATTGCGGGTGCGATCGCGGGCTTCCTGGTGGTGGTTACCGCTCTGGCAGGCGCGGCGCTTTATGATGTGTATGGTCCGCTTCCTTTCTGGCTGGCAGCCGGATTCGCCATTCTGATCCTGATCCTCACCTGGGCGTTTGTGAAGGAACCCGAAGACCTTGCGAGCGCGAAGGAATTGGCAGGCGAGCCATTTAACTTGAAGGGGATCGTCAGCTTCCTGCGTGGACTTCCAAAGGAACATGCCCGCAGTTTGCTGTTCCTGCTGCTCAGCAACCTTCTGGCTTATGTGGCGCTCGCCCAAATGCAGGCATTCCTTAGTTCCTATGGAGTATTTACGCTCGGCATGGAAGAATCTGCCGCCGCCATGCTCGTTGCCATCCCCGCGATCGCGTTCATGATCATCGCTGTCCCTGCGGGTTTACTTGCCAATAAGATCGGACGCAAAAATACACAGATCATTGGCTTGCTGGGCTACGCGCTTGGGGCATTGGTCATCTACATGTTCCCCGATGCGACCATGCTCAATGTGGGTCTGTTGATCTGCGGGCTGACCTGGCCGCTTGCCAATGTTGTGCAGGTTGCCATGATCGTGGACAGCGCCCCGGTCGAAACCTTGATGGGAACTTACACCGGCTTGCGCCAAATTGCCGTCACCCTCGGCTTTATCATTGGCCCGATCCTCGGCGGCAGCCTGGTCGAAGTGATGGGGAATAATTATCGCTGGGTCTGGCTGATCATGTTCGTATTCCTGCTCCTTGCCACGGTTGCCATTTTGCCGGTGACCCGGGGTGAAGCAAAAACTGAGGCAGCGTAAATTTTATATACGGATCATACGGGCGGCACTGACGTACACGGATTTAAAAAATGTGTCGATCTATGAAACCTGTGTGATCCGTGTAAAAAGGGTTGCATGAATCGTGTAATGAAGATCATTTTGTTTATCCTTCCGGCCCTCCTCGCCTTTCTCGCGCTCTATGCGGTGTATGCGTATTATGCCTACAACCGGGTTCTGCCGCTGAACCGCGCCTGTGTAGACTGTGCGATTCCCGTCCATGTCAACGGCTATGACCTGTACTACCGCGAAGTTGGAACAGACAAAGGCTTGCCGCCCGTCATCCTCGTCCACGGCGGACCTGGCCATTCCAGCCTGAGTTTCAAAAATAGTTTTGACTTTCTTGCCGGGCAAACCCGCGTCATCTACTACGACCAGCGCGGTTCGGGCAATTCACAACTAAAACCCAATCCCGAAGATTACACCATTGAGCAGTTGGTGGACGACCTTGAAGTTCTGCGCCGCGAGGTGGTCAAAGCGGATAAAATCGTTCTCGTTGGGCATTCCTTTGGCAGCGCAGTGGTTCAACGCTACGCCGTCAAATATCCAGAACGAGTCGCGAAGATGGTCATTACAGGCGGGATCCGGATCAACAATGGCATGAGCAATCGCTTCATCTGGAAATGGTTCGGACCCGCGCTCTACTCCACCGCAATGGGATTTCCGCCCGCCGATCCCGCCGCCGCTGACGCATGGTCAATGCAGTCCGCTGAAAAAGATAACCCCAGCCGCCTGTTCGATAAAACGAACACCAAAATTCTCGAAAACACAGGCACAATGACCTTTGCTCCCTGGTTCCAGATCTCGCTCTCGGTCACAGGCTCAGATTACAAGACCGAACTCAGCCAATTACAGGTCCCGACCCTTTTCATTTATGGCGCAGCAGACTCGCAGTACACAGGGAAGCCAGTCGCTGACGAGTTATGCGCGACCCTCCCCAACTGCCGATCCATTGGTTTTGACAAAAGTGGACACTGGC
Organism: Anaerolinea sp.; assembly: GCA_020047815.1. Classification (GTDB taxonomy): domain Bacteria; phylum Chloroflexota; class Anaerolineae; order Anaerolineales; family Villigracilaceae; genus Villigracilis. Next base: position 11,283 of record JAIFNG010000155.1, on the reverse strand, counting down.
CCTTCCTTGAAGAACCGGAACGATTTCAGCAATCCTTAAAGGATTTTCTTTATCATTAACCTTGTGCTTTTTGTCTCCTGCCTGAAAAAAAATGACCTTCCCTTCAACCCAAACCCTCCGCTCACCGCAATACAAAGGCTCGACCGAGCAGTCTCTTTATATTCCCATGCGCGACGGGACTCGTCTCGCGGTGGACCTCTATCTCCCCCGCGGACTTGCCCCTGAAACCAGGATCACCGCGCTGTTTGCCGCCACCCGTTACTGGCGTAATCAACAACTGCGTGCGCCGTTCTCGTGGTTTCTTTCGCTGCCGGACCCCGCCAGAAATTTTTTCACCGCCTTTGGTTTTGCAGTCCTGCGCATTGATATGAGAGGCACGGGCGCATCCCATGGCGATCATCTGCACCCGTGGTCAAACGCTGACCTTGCCGACCTGTACGACCTGGCGGAATGGGTCACACACCAACCCTGGAGTAACGGACAAGTCGGCGGCTTTGGCAATTCGTATCAGGCTACAACTGCTGAAATGCTCGGCGCGTGCAGACACCCCGCCGTCACCAGCGCCCTTGTCCGCTTTAACGAGTACGATGTTTACACGGATATCGCCTTTCCTGGCGGTGTGCCCAACAAGTTCATGCTCCGCGAGTGGGCGGAGTTCAATCGTTCGCTGGATGCCAACCAACTTCCCAAACGCATGAGCGCGCTCGAAAAGATCCTTGTTAGCGGGGTCAAGCCCATTGGAAAAAATTCGATCCCAAACCATAAAAACCACCAGGTAGATTCCGTGCTTCGTCATGTCACTTATCGGGATGACCGTGATCCTGAACTTGATATTACACTCGATGACGTGAGTATGTTCACCCGCCCCACGGCTCACATCCTCGATCACTGGGGCAGTTGGTTCGATGCCGCCACCGCCGACGCCGTCATTCGCCGCTTTGCCAATAATCCGCGCCCGCAGCGGGCGGTCATCGGGGCATGGAATCACGGCGCAGCCCAACAGGTTGGTGCAAAGCAAAATCCATTCCCGCCGCTCGCGCAAATGAAGGAAGCCCTGCGCTTTTTTGATGAGCCAACCGTGACCCGTGAGTTGCATTACTTCACAATTTTTGAAGATAAGTGGAAGTCTGCACCTGAATTTCCTCCGAAGGAATTTACCGGCACCCGATATTATTTGCACCCGCAGAGCATTCTCTCTTCGCTTCGCTCCATGTCCCGGTCTTCTGATTCCTTCCAGGTGGATTTCAACACCTCGACCGGGGTTAACAATCGCTGGCAAACCGAGTTGGACCAGCGGTTTGTAAAATATGCTCCGCTTAAAACTCCGCTTTCGTACACCACGTCTCCATTTAGTGCGGATGCTGAAATTACGGGCTACCCCATCGTCACCCTGTTCGTCAGATCGACACATACCGATGGTAATTTCTTCGCCTACCTTGAGGCACTGGATGAACAAGGGAATGCCCACTACCTCACTGAAGGCATGTTGCGCGCCATTCACCGCAAAATTTCAACTGATACACCGCCGTATCAACAATTCGTCCCTTATCACTCCTTCAAACGCGCCGATGCCATGCCGCTCATCCCGGGCGAAGTGGCGGAAATAACATTCGGTTTGAATCCCATCTCGGCGCTTATTCGCCGCGGATGGCGGGTACGCGTATCCCTTTCAGGCGCGGATAAAGATACCTTTTCACAGATCCCCGCCGCGGGAGATCCCACAATCGAGATTCTGCTCGGAGGTGAAAAATCCTCCTTCATCGAGATCCCAATCAAATGACCGACATCCTTTTTGAAATCAAAGAAAATATTGCCATCGTTACATTCAATCGTCCTGAGGTATTGAATGTATTCAATCGTGCCATGTTCCAGCAATTGCTTGATATGTTGGATTGCGCGGCAAAAGATGATTCAATTCGTGTTGTGTTGATGACCGGCGCGGGGCGGGCTTTCTCGGCTGGCATTGACCTTGAAGAAATTTCTCACCTGTTCGATGGCTCGATGACAATGGAGCAGGCGCGCGCTGAGTTGGATGAAATGCAGGAGTTGACGCGCCGCATGGTGAACCTGCCCAAGCCGATCGTATCAGCCATCAATGGCATTGCAGTGGGTGCAGGTGCAGAGGTTGCCATTTCCAGCGACATCCGCATTGCTTCGCAAACCACGACCTTTGAGTTTGCGGAAGTCAGGCGCGGTCTTTTTGAGACCAACGGGGTCATGCACCGCCTGCCGCGCCTGATCGGCATGGGGCGTGCCGCGCAAGTGATGTTGACAGGCGAGAAAATTTCCGCACAAGCCGCCCTCGAAATGGGATTGGTCACGCGCGTACTGCCTTCTGAAATACTCATGCGTGAAGCGTTGGAAATTGCGAACATACTCTCAGCCAATGCACCCATCTCCATGCGGCTGGTAAAACAGGTCCTGCAAAGATCCTATGACCTTGACCTGGAATCAGTGATGGCGCTCGAAACAGAAGGCACGCTCGAATGTCTTGTCAGTGATGACCTGCGCGAAGGTGTGCAGGCCTTCCTCGAAAAACGCGCGCCTGTGTACAAGGGAAAATAACCCGTCCTGAGCAGAGGGCTGAACATTCCTTGTGAGGCCTGCAGCCGATGGATGAAATATCCACCACTCATTTTTCATCACCCGCCCTTTGTTTTCGCACAGGGTGAAGTAGGTCCTTATGCCAACCATTACCCAAATAGAGATCATTGACCTTAACCTGCCGTTTTCGCACCCGTTCAAGATCGCGCTGGCAGTCATGGACAGTGCGCACAACATTGTTATCCGCATTCATGACAGTGATGGATTGGTGGGGGTGGGCGAAGGGGTACCCTCCCGTTTTGTGACGGGGGAAGCGCCCGAGACTGCCTTTGAAGCGGCGAAACTGTATGCAAATTTTCTCATTGGGAAAAACCCACTTGAGATCGATTCGCATCTGGCAACCTTGGAGCGTTATATGCTGAAGAATCCTGCCATCCGCTGCGCCTATGACCTTGCGCTGTATGACTTGCTTGCCCGGCACGCGGGACTTCCGCTGTATGCTTTGCTGGGCGGAACAAAACAGGTGCTTCACTCGAACCGCACGCTGGGCATTGATTCGCCCGCAGCCATGGCGCAGACCGCGAAAGCATTTGTGGCTGAAGGCGCCAAATACCTCAAGGTAAAAGTTGGTACAGGGCGCGCCGAAGACATTGCCCGTATTCGCGCCATTCGCGAATCTGTGGGCGGCGGAATCCCCATGCGGCTCGACGCGAATCAGGCCTGGGACGAGATCACTGCCATTAAAATCCTCAATGACCTTGCTGAATATGAAATTGAAGTCTGCGAACAGCCGCTGCCATATTGGAATGCTGAAGGGTTGAGGAGGGTGCGTGAGCGCAGTCCCATCGCCATCATGGCCGATGAATCCATATTTGACGCACACGATGCCTTCCGACTCGCTTCGATCGGCGCAGTGGATTATTTCAACATTAAACTCGCCAAGTCCGCGGGCATCCATGGTGCGCTGAAGATCAATGCCATCGGTGAAGCGGCGGGTGTGAAATGTATGCTCGGCGGCATGTCTGAGTCGTTGATCGGGGTCAGCGCGGGTGCGCACCTGATCTGCGCCTGCCCGAATATTGCCCTGCACGATCTGGACTCTCCCTTCCACTTTGCAGAGGATCCCACCTTTGGCGGCGTGGACTTTCAGCCCAATGGTATGGTAACGTTATCTGATGCTCCAGGCCATGGTGCAGATGTGAAGCCGGAGTGGGTGGAAAAGAGCAGGAGAGTGGTCATTGGTGGATCGTAATTCCTGTGTGATACCCAGGTGCAAGTCTTGTTTTCCTTTTTGCAATTTGAGTTCAAAAGGTTTTGACCATGAATAAATTCCCTCCCTTTCCCCAGAAAAGCGCCCGCATTGGGCTGCTTGGCGTGGCGTTTGATGAAAACTCCTCCTATAAGCGTGGTTCGGCACAGGCGCCGCAGATGATCCGCGCTTCCTTCTTCTGCGATTCATCCAACTTGTGGACGGAGGATGAAACCTTTCTTGGTGCGGACGGGATCTTCGCGGACGCGGGGGACATCACGCCATCCCGGCAGAATATGCCGGTCGAGACTGAACATGCCGCAGCTCTTTTATATGAAGCGGGCTTGAAGGTAATGGCATTCGGCGGTGATCATTCGGTGACTTTTCCGCTGGTGAAGGCGGCTGTGAAACATCATCCAAATTTGAGTATTTTGCATTTCGATGCTCATCCTGATCTCTACGATAACTTTGAAGACAACCCCAACTCACACGCCAGCCCTTTCGCGCGGATCATGGAATCGGGTCTGGCGAAGCGTTTGGTGCAGGTTGGCATCCGCACCATCAACGGACATCAGCGTCAGCAGGCGGAGCGTTTGGGCGTGGAGGTGCTGACCATGCAGCGCTGGCAGGATGTCCTGGACATTCAATTTGATTCGCCGCTGTATATATCATTTGATATGGATTGCCTCGACCCCGCCTTTGCCCCTGGTGTTTCTCATTGGGAGCCTGGCGGCTTGTCGACCCGTGAGGCGTTGCGTGTGATCCAATCATTGCGCGCGAACATCATCGGTGCCGATGTGGTGGAGTTGAATCCGACCCAGGACCCGTCAAACCTGACCGGGATGGTTGCCGCGAAAATATTCAAGGAACTTGTTTCCAGGATGTTGAAGTGAATTCACGGGAAAGAGTCCACGCTGTTCTTGCAGGAAAAAAACCGGACCGGGTGCCCAGATTTGAGGTCTGGATTGACGGGTTGTTCGACGAACTGGGCGTCAGCGACCCGTATTCCGCCTACCCCGAACTGGGGCAGGATGTCGTCCTCATGCCTTCGCAAACCCCCGTGGAAAGCAGGGCGTGGAGCGATGGCGTGGATGAATTTGGGCGGGTGTGGAAAAAGGGGATGTACCTGAGCGGTATGGTGGCTGCACCTGCAGATCTGAAACAGTACACGCCGCCGGTTTCATATGCCGAACAATTCTTTGACCCGCAGCGGGTTGCCGGTATTCGGTCGAAGTATCCCGACCATTGTCTTTTCTTCGGTACGCACATCGGACCCTTCATGGGAACCTACATGGCGATGGGCCTGGAGCGTATGTTCATGAAATACAGAAAGGACAAGCCTTTTGTCCAGGCGGTGATGGAGACGAGGTATGAATGGTGCCTGGCAATTTTTCGACACGCAGTGCAGCTCGGCGCGGAGGTAATTGTCATGGGTGATGATTCGGCGCATCGCGGAGGATCGATGATCTCGCCGCAGATGTGGCGTGAATTGGTCCTGCCCTATCACCTCCGTCTGGTTCAGGAATTGCCTGTCCCCGTCATCTGGCACACTGACGGCAGAATTGACAATTTGCTGCCGTTTGCCGTTGAAGCGGGTTTTGCAGGTATGCATGGACTCGAAACACTGGCGGGCAACCATCTGGCTGAGATCAAACGCAATTACGGTGACAGGTTGGTCCTGATGGGCAATGCCGATATTAATCTGTTTTTTGAACCCGATCTCGAAGCCATCCGCGCCGATGTCCGCCGCTCACTGCAGGAAGGCGGCAGTCAGGGCTTTATGCTTTCATCATGTAATAGTATATTCCCAGGCATGAACCCCGCTGCCGTGCGCGAATATTTTCGCTGTCAGGCGGAATTTATAGGGATATGAAAGGACACACCAATGACCAGACCATCCAAACCGGAAGGACAGACTTTCATCGAGGAAGCCCGCCGCAAGCAGATCATTGATGCGGCGCTGCAAACCATTGCAGAGCAGGGCTATACCCAAACGTCGTTTGCTGAAATTGCGAAGGGCCTGGGTATTACAAAGGGACTGATCGCCTACCATTTTAACGGCAAGCATGACCTGATCACTTCCGCCATCCATACGATCTTGAATCGCCAGGGCGCGTACATCAAAAGCCATGTGGATGGGAAGGAGATCGCCAGCGAAAAATTACAGGCGTATATTGGCTCCAGTTTTGAGTACATCGAGCAGAACCGTTCACACTTTGTCGCGTTGGTGGATCTATGGGGAAGTTTTACATCGGCTGAAGAAAAGGAGGCTTTTAGCCGGGCTGCTTATGATCCGTGCCGCGCACACTTGAAGAAAATATTGACTGTCGGAAAAAATCAGCACGAGTTTGCAAAATTGAATGAACAGACCATGGCGACGGTCATTCAAGGCGCCATCGACGGTGTAATGCTGCAATGGGTTTTTGACCCCGAAGCCGTGGATTTGAAGGATGCCAGTCGTGAGTTGAGTGAGATGTTTGTAAAACGAGTAAAGAAATAGACCTGTCCACACCCGGCCCTTTCCGACCCGGGGCGGGGATGTGTTCCCAAAGGAGAATCGCGTATGAAATGGAGGAGTCTGGCACACCTGCTCGAGGACGCAGCAGAGCGGTTTGGAGAAAAGCCGCTGTTCATCTTCGAGGATCAGCCGTTTTCGTTCGCGGAGGTCGATCGGCTGGCGAATAAAACGGCGAATGTGCTTCGTTCTTTCGGCGTGGGCAGGGGTGATCGGGTGGCGGTGATGCTGCCCAATGGTGTGGATTTTCCCATTGTCTGGTTTGCGCTGGCGAAATTGCGGGCGGTCATTGTGCCTGTCAACATCAACTATCATGACCATGACCTGACTTACACCCTGGAAGATTCTCAATCGGGATTTTTCATCGTTCACGAGGATTATGCCGGGCAGTGGCAGAGATTGCGCAATCATCTGCCATGCGTTGGGGAAACGTTCATTGTGGGCGCATCAACTCAAGGAGCGGCCTGGAGGCAGAGGATTGACTCTGCTGGGGAAGATTTCGACTCGTCTGAAGCAGAGTCTGATGACCTGCTCAACATTCAATACACATCCGGCACAACAGGATTCCCGAAGGGCTGTATGTTGACCCAAAAATACTGGCTGCAAATTGGCCAGGTGGCTGCGGATTATTTTCAACTGACGCCCGGGGAATGCAACCTGACAGCGCAGCCTTTTTATTATATGGATCCCCAATGGAACGCGGCGGCGTGTTTGATCGGCGGCGCGCCGCTGGTCATCCTGCCGCGTTTTTCGCCATCACATTTTTGGGGCGAGGTGATCCGGCATAACGTGACCGTGCTGTACCTGATCGGCACGATGCCGTTCTTCCTGTCGAAGATGCCCGAAGACCCGCTGCTGGAGCATGGACATAAACTGCGCGTGATATTGTGTTCGGGAATTCATCCAAAATTTCACGCCGGGTTTGAGCGGCGCTGGGGCGTACCGTGGCGTGAAGCCTTCGGTATGACCGAGACGGGCGTGGATCTGATCGTGCCGCTCGATGATGTCCTCTCGGTTGGATCTGGCGCGATGGGCAGACCGATCTTAACGAAGCAGGCGCGTGTGGTGGATGCAGAGGGAAATGATGTGCCTGAAGGCGGCGTGGGTGAGTTGATCCTGCGGGGTGAGCCGATGATGCTGGGCTATTGGAATAAACCCGAAGCCACCGCCGAAACGATGCGAAATGGCTGGCTGCACACGGGTGACATGGTGACGAAGGACGCGAAAGGATATTATCACTGGCAGGCGCGGTTGAAGGATACGATCCGCCGTGCGGGTGAAAATGTTTCAGCGGTGGAAGTGGAAGGTGTGTTGATGGAACATCCCGCTGTCAAAATGGCGGCTGTGGTTCCCGTCCCCGATGAATTGCGCGGTGAGGAAGTGAAGGCATATATTGTTTTGAAGCCAGGGTATACGCCGGGGTCAACACCGCCTGAAACAATTTTGGATTATGCGCGGGAGCAACTGGCCTACTTTAAGGTACCGCGTTTTATCGAATACGTTGATGACCTTCCACGCACACCATCCGAGCGGGTCGAGAAACATAAGCTGGTGAAAATGAAGCCTGACCTGCGTGTTGGAAGTTATGACTCGGTGGATCATGTCTGGCGGTAAAGGCCATTTAACAATGGACACAGGAGCGATGGAACAGCAACCCTGGTAATCTTTTCCTTCCTTTGTGTCCGGTTGGTAATGAATTTCAAAAAAGGAACAATATGAATACAGATCAACTCACTGACACCTTCTCAAAAACCATCCTGGCGTGGGATATCCCCGGTGCGGCGCTGGCGGTTGTGCAGGACGACGATGTTTTTACACAGGGGTTCGGCTTGTGCGAAGCAGGCAAGCCCGATCAGGTCAATGCAGATACCATCTTTGCGATCGGCTCCACCACCAAGGCCTTCACGTCTGCGCTGATGGGCATGCTGGTGGATGAAGGCAGGCTTCAATGGGATGAGCCTGTTGTCAAATACATCCCCGATTTTGAACTGTACGATCCGTGGGTTACACAAAATGTGACCGTGCGCGACCTGCTCTGCCATCGTCTCGGCCTGGAACGCGCCCAACGTCTTTACTATCATCGTGGATATGACCAGCGTGAATTAATGCGCCGTATGAAATATCTCAAGCCTGCCGCCGGGTTTCGTACGCAGTTTCATTACGCCAACCAGCAATATGGCGTGGCAGGTTTGATCGTGGAAGCGGTGACGGGCAGGACGTGGGATGAGTTTGTCACGGAGCGAATTTTCAACGCGCTGAAGATGACCCGCTCATTCAGTGGATATGACCGGGTCAGCGACCATAAAAATTTTGCCTCGCCTCATGCTGTGCTGGATGAAACCCATCCTGCGGGCGTACGGTTCCTTGGCAGGCAAAGCCCGATCGAAAATTTCCAAATCGTTCATGAGCCTGCGGGTTCGATCCATACCTCCGCCAATGACCTGGCACAGTGGCTCAAAGCCCTGTTGCAAAACGGCGCGCCGTTACTGCAGCCCGGCACCTTCAATGAAATTACTTCCCCGCAGATGGTCATGCAAAATCTTATTGAATCTGAACTTGCGCCGCTGTATGTCCTTCAACCTGCCACGCATTTCTGGACGTATGGCCTCGGCTGGTGGGTGATGGATGTCCACGGTGAAAAAGTCCTTATGCACGGCGGGCAGATGCCCGGCTATAACTCGGTTGTCGCATTTTTTCCTCAGCGCAAGATGGGATTGGCAGTCATGGTCAACAGCCACCAGACCCTTGCTCATGCTTCGCTTTTTTATGCCATCTCGGATATTCTGCTCGGGAAACAGGGGCGTGACTGGTCAGCGGAATTTCAAATGGTGGCGCAGGGCTATATGGCAGAGGTAAAAGGTCAGGTGGATGATATGCTCTCCAGGCGCGATGCCAGCCTGCTCCCATCCAGTCCTTTGCAGGCCTATGCCGGGCTGTTTTCCAATGACCTTTTTGGCGAAGCAGTTGTGACCTTTGAAGGCGATTCACTTCAATTGCGTTATGGAGCCAATACCGCCGTCCTCGAACCCTGGCAGGGCGATACCTTCCTTGCCCATTGGGATCTCAAAGGCTTGCTGGATGATTCAATGATCACCTTCAGTCCTGATGGCAGGACGATGACCGTGCTCAAGGATGGAGCGGAATATAAGAAAGTATAGTGGCATTGCATCGCAGACTACCATAAAGGAATATTCATGCCATCAATTTTATTTGGGCTTGCGTCTGCGCTTTCATGGGGTGCGGGTGATTTTACAGGTGGACTCGTCAGCCGCCGCATTGGAGCAATGCGGGCAACGCTTTATGTCCAGGCTGTGGGGCTGCTTCCTTTGCTCGTCGTCGCGCTGCTGACCGGCCAGATCAGCATGTCTCTGACAGATTGGTTATGGTGCGGCTCTGCGGGGGTCTTTGGTTCGCTGGGAATCCTCGCGCTTTATCGCGCCCTTGCCGGGGGGCAGATGTCCACTGCAGCGCCAATTGCCGCTTTGATCTCGGCCAGTTTACCTGTCATTGTGGGTACGTTAATGGACGGGCTTCCATCCGGATTTACCCTGGTTGGCTTCATCTTTGCGCTGATCGCCATTTGGTTCGTTTCTCAAGCCGGGAATAATAATGGTCTGCGCCTGCAGTTAAGTGAGCTGATTTTTCCTTTTCTGGCGGGAATGGGAATAGGCGCTTATTTTATCTTTGTTCATCTGGGAAGCCAGACCAGTGTGTTCGCCCCGCTGGTGGCTGTTCGCGGCGCTGGCGCATTGACCCTGATGATTTTTGCCGCTCGCACGGGTGAATTACAACTTCCATCCCGCTCCATTTTTTCTCTGGTTGTATTGAACACCACCTTTGACATTGGCGGCAGTTTCTTTTATGTTCTCGCGGGTCAGGCCGGGCGAATGGATATTGCCGGAGTGCTTTCCTCTCTCTACTCTGGCGCAACCGTCCTGCTGGCCTGGTTTATATTGCGTGAAAAGATCAGCCGCAAACAGTGGGCCGGGATCGTGGTTTCATTGGCGGCAATTATTTTGATCTCACTCTAGGGAAATAAATGTTCCCGAAGGTTGACGAAAACCACACCAATTTTTCATCAAACCCTTCGGGATTTTTCATCCAATAATTTTTTAGATCACACCCTGCTCAATAACCTGTAAATGGAAGCTGCACTAATGCAGAATACACTCCTTGCGCTCACACCCCATTAACCGCCATCCCGTTTGAGTTTGAAGAGGGAAACCACTTGTTGTAAAGTTTGCGCCATTTCTGTTAATGATTTTGCCGAGGCGGAGACTTCCTCGACCTGGGCCGAGATCTCCTCGGTGGAGGCGGAGACTTCCTCGACAGCGGCGCTGTTCTCTTCGCTGACGCTGGCAATGTTCTCAATGGTCTGGGTCAATTCGGTCGAATTGGCAGCCATCTCTTCGGTGGCTGCGGTATTTTGTTCGATGACCGCCGAGACCGAATCAACAGCACCGATCAGTTCTGTGGCGGCGGCGCTGACCTTGGCGGCGGCATTGCCGGCATCCTCAGCCTGTTTATATACAGACTCAGCGGCGCCGAGAATGTTATCGAGGGCTTCGCCGGCGGAATGGGCGCGGGACACACCGACCTCAACCTCGGCAGCCGAAGCCTGCATGGCGGTGACCGCCTCGCTGACGGTTTTCTGAATGCCCTTGATCAGGGCGGCGATCTCCTTGGTGGCGAGGCTGGAGCGTTCGGCCAGCTTGCGGACCTCATCGGCCACGACGGCAAAACCCTTGCCCTGTTCGCCGGCGCGGGCAGCCTCGATGGCGGCGTTGAGCGCCAGCAGGTTGGTCTGGGAGGCGATATCTTCAATGGTCTCTACAATGGTGCCGATCTGTTCGGAGCGTGCCCCCATTTCTTCGACCTTGGCGGCAGAGAGCCCGACCTTGGTCCGGATGGTTTCCATGCCGGTGATGGTTTCCTTGACGGTCTTGGCGCCATCACGGGAGTAGGTGGCAGCCTG
>JAIFNG010000161.1 GCA_020047815.1 Anaerolinea sp. | reverse complement strand
TGCGCAAGCATTATATTCGCATTTTGTTGGGGGACCGTGTTTCGATGGAGATGTCTCCATATGATTTGACCCGTGCCCGAATTACCTTTCGTCAACGCAAGAACGCCTCTGCCCCTGTTGGGAATTAGTCCACTGATTGAGATAACAAAAGTCCTCCGTTTTCGCGGAGGACTTTTTGTTATTGTTGAGATTTTATGGTGCGTCCCTGAAAGAATTTAGAACGTTCATGTAGTTCGCCCGTTCAAATGCAGCAGGTTCCTTCACAGCTTTCTGGCTCATGCTTCCCTGCATTTGAATGATCGAAGTGTATTCCCGCTGCCTCATCCAAGTCTCCAATTCAGTAAGCAATGTCGGAATGGTCTGCTCATCGCCTTGTAGGAGGGCTGATGCCATCATGGTGACTTTCGCTCCTGACATCATGGCTTTGAGCACATCATTTGCTGTGTGCACGCCGCTCGTCAGGGCAAAATCCGCGTTGATTTTGCCTTGCAGGATCGAGATCCATCGCAAAGGAAGGCGCACCTCTGTGGATGTGCTCAGGTCAAGGCTGGGGACGATTTTTAGCTCATTTAGATCGAAATCCGGTTGATAGAATCGGTTGAACAGAACCAGGCCGTTGGCTCCGGCCTTGACAATCCTGCGCACAAAATTTGGTAATGCTGTGATATAGGGGCTGAGTTTGACAGCCAGCGGTATGCGGATGACAGATTTTACTTCCGCCACTAATTCCACCTGGGCATTCTCCAGCTCCTGGGACGTGAGGTCCGGGTCTGTTGGGATGTAGTACAAATTCAATTCCAACGCATCCGCGCCTGCATCCTGGATTTGTTTTGCGTAGTTTGTCCAACCGCCTTTTGAGACACCATTAAGGTTGCCGATGACGGGGATTTTGAGCGCTTTTTTCAATTCAGCTACTTGATTTAGATACTTCTCAGGACCGACCAAATATGCGTCGCTGTCGGGAAAATATGACATTGCCTCGGCAGATGAGTCCGTTCCTCGGCTAAGATAGTGATCTAGTTCAAGGCTTTCGTGGATGATCTGTTCCTCGAAGAGGGAGTGCATCACAATTGCCGAGACACCCGCTTCTTCCAGTTTGCGCGCCTTATCAATGTTTTTTGAAAAAGGAGAGGCAGAAACCACGAGAGGGTTTTTTAGATTCAAGCCAAGATAAGTGGTGGAAAGATCTGTCATGATTTTTTCTCCTCGGTTTCATTTGTATCGTAGTGCATCGATGCCATTTGGTGGTAGAGAGTCCAACGTGCCTTCGCATCGTGCTGGGCTTTCTTCATTAACTCTTCAGCGCGACTTTCATCTATTTGGGTAAGCATCTTATAGCGTGTTTCATTGTACGCGTATTGTGACATTGGGATGCTTGGTTCCTTTGATTCAATCACGAGCGGATTTTTTCCTTCTTCAGCAAGGCGTGGGTCGTAGCGGTACATGGGCCAGTGACCGGACTGTACAGCGAGTTTTTGTTGCTCAAGTCCCTTGGCGAGATCATAACCATGAGCGATACAGTGGCTGTATGCAATGATAAGCGAAGGTCCATCAAAAGCCTCAGCTTCGATTATTGCGCGCAGTGTTTGCTGATCATTGGCTCCCATTGCAATTTGTGCCACATAAACATAACCATACGACATTGCGATCAAACCGAGATCTTTCTTTCCTATGCCCTTGCCGCCCATTGCAAATTTGGCAACAGCCCCGCGTGGCGTGGCTTTGCTGGCTTGGCCGCCGGTGTTTGAATATACTTCTGTATCCAAAACCAGGATATTCACATTGCGACCTGAGGCAAGTACGTGATCGAGCCCGCCGTAGCCGATGTCATAAGCCCAACCGTCACCGCCCATGATCCAGACGGATTTCTTGACGAGACTATCTGCAATGCTGACCAGGTCTTTTGCTCTGGTGTCACTGGATTTCGAGAGTTTGTTCTTCAACTCTGCAACGCGTTCACGTTGCATCTGGATGCCTGTTTCATCACTTTGTTTTGCGTTCACCAGGGCATTTACTAATTCCGCGCCCAACTCTTTTTCAAAGCCCTTTACCAGTTCAAGTGCGTATTCGTTTTGTTTGTCAATTGTCAGCCGCATGCCCAATCCAAATTCGGCGTTATCTTCAAATAGCGAGTTCGACCACGCAGGGCCGCGTCCTTTTTCGTCCACAGCCCAGGGGGTAGTAGGAAGGTTGCCGCCATAAATGGATGAACATCCGGTTGCATTTGCAATGATTGACCGATCACCAAAAAGTTGGGAGACCAGTTTCACGTAAGGGGTTTCGCCGCATCCTGCACATGCACCGCTGAACTCGAACAAGGGGCGCAGTAATTGTGAATTCTTGATGGTGGAGGGATTGAATAATTTTCTATCCAGATCTGGAATGTTCATAAAGAAATCCCAGTTCTTTGTTTCAGTCTCGCGCAGTGCAGGCTGTGGAGCCATGTTGAGCGCCTTGCGTCCTGCCTGGCTCTTGTCTTTGGCTGGGCAGACCTCAACACACAATGTACAACCTGTGCAATCCTCAGGGGCTACTTGCACGGTGTAGGCAAAGCCCTGTGAGAATTCCTTGAACTTCGATGGCATGTGTTTGAATGTTTTAGGTGCATCGGCAAGAAGTTTTTCATCATATACTTTATGGCGGATGACTGCGTGCGGACAGACCATCACGCATTTGCCGCATTGAATGCAAAGATCAGCCTCCCAGACGGGAATATCGAGCGCAATATTGCGTTTTTCCCATTGAGTTGTGGCAAGCGGATATGAGCCATCCACAGGCATTGCAGAGACAGGCAAACTATCGCCGTCGAAGGAGATCATGGGTCCAAGTACGTTTTTGACGAAATCAGGAGCCCCATTGGGGACTGCTGATCTGCGCATCACCTTGGAGGTTACTTTTGCCGGGACTTTCACTTCGTGAAGATTCACAATAGTAGCATCCACTGCCTCGAAGTTTTTCTTCACTACAGCTTCACCACGTTTTCCATAGGTCTTTTCAATGGCGTGTTTGATTTCTTCAATGGCTTGTTCACGCGGAAGGACACCAGAGATGGCGAAGAACGCTGTTTGCATGATTGTGTTGACGCGTTGTCCCATGCCTGTCTTTTCTGCGACATCATAACCGTTGATCACGTAGAACTTAAGTTTCTTTTTGATGATCGCAGATTGCACTTCGTTCGGCAGAGTATCCCAAACTTCGTCTTTTCCATACATGCTGTTGAGTAGGAATACTGCGCCTTCCTTGGCATATTTCAAAATATCATAGCGTTCAAGGAAGTTGAACTGGTGACAGGCAACAAAGTTAGCCTGGTTTGCCTCAATCAAATAGGGGGATTGAATAACCTTTGGCCCAAAGCGCAGGTGGGAAATGGTCATCTGACCTGATTTCTTTGAGTCATACACAAAGTAACCTTGCGCATAGTTATCTGTTTCTTCGCCGATGATCTTGATGGAGTTCTTGTTTGCACCAACAGTACCATCAGAACCGAGGCCAAAGAATACGCAGCGTACTGTTTCAACAGGTTCAACCGAGAAGGAAGAATCCACATCTAGGCTGGTGTGGGTCACATCATCATTAATGCCGATCGTGAAGTGATTCTTTGGTTGTGCTTTCTTTAGTTCATCCAACGCGGCTTTGAACATCGCGGGGGTGAATTCTTTTGAGGAAAGCCCGTACCGTCCCCCAATTACTTTGATGTTCGATTTTTGACCTTCAGACAGGGCATTGACAATATCAAGATAGAGCGGCTCACCCATGGCGCCTGGTTCCTTGGTACGGTCGAGGACGGCAATATTTTTCACTGAAGCAGGCAGTGCTTTCATGAAATAATCCAGCGAGAATGGGCGGTACAAGCGGACTTTCAAAACACCGACTTTCTCGCCTTGTGCCACGAGATGGTTCACTGTCGCTTCGGCGGTGTCTGCACCCGATCCCATAACAATAACTACGCGTTCGGCTTCAGGATGGCCAACATAATCAAATAAGTTGTAATGTCTGCCTGTAAGTTTGGCAAACTCATCCATCATGGCCTGCACGATTCCTGGTGTGGCATCATAGTATGAGTTAACGGTTTCACGTGCCTGGAAGTAAACATCGGGATTTTGCGCAGTTCCGCGTAGGACGGGATGTTCAGGGTTAAGTGCTCTTGCTCGATGGGCGCGCACCAAGTCATCGTCAATCAGGGTGCGTAGTTCGTCATCTGTGATCTGGAATATCTTGGAGACTTCGTGTGAGGTTCTAAATCCATCAAAAAAATGCATGAAAGGCACGCGAGATTTGAGTGTGGACATTTGTGATATGGCGGCGAAGTCATGCGCTTCCTGCACCGATGCTGAGGAAAGCAAAGCCCAGCCTGTTTGGCGGACAGCCATCACATCCTGATGATCTCCGAAAATGGATAGTCCCTGTGCGGCAAGTGAGCGGGCAGCAACATGGAAGACCGTACTCGTAAGTTCACCGGCGATCTTGTACATATTGGGGATCATTAGCAGGAGACCCTGGGAGGCAGTGAATGTGGTGGTGAGGGCACCGGTTTGTAATGCACCATGCACCGCTCCAGCCGCGCCGCCCTCGGATTGCATTTCGATTACGGCGGGAACCGTCCCCCAAATATTTTTTTTGCCTTTGGCTGACCACTCATCTGCGAATTCGCCCATGTTTGAGGAGGGGGTGATGGGATAAATCGCAATCACCTCACTCAAACGATGTGCGACGGATGCTGTGGCTTCGTTGCCGTCAATGGTAACTACTGGTTTTTTCATTTTTACTTGCTCCTTTAAAAGCAGGGTTTTGATTTGGAAATTTTCTCAACTTACAAGTTTATCGCTCCCTGTGTGCATTGGTTAGTTATAAATGACCCGAATTTACCTGAAAGTTGTCATATATTGGACAAAAATTGTAGAAATAAGTTAACAGGTTATTTCAAATGCGATCTTACCAAGAGCAATGCCGCCAAAGACTTGGCGTCAGGCATTTTCCCCATTTCGGCCATTTGAATTGCCTCTGCGAAAGGAATGGTTTCCACGCTTAGAAATTCATCGGCATCTGCTGCGAGCGGGTCATGCCTTAATTCCTGCGCCAGATAGACATGCATGAATTCGGTTGAATATCCCGGCGCAAGATAAAAATCTCCGATCTTTTCGATCTTGTCTGCAGCAAAACCTGTTTCTTCACGGATTTCGCGTGCGGCGCAGACAGCAGGGTCTTCATTTTCTTCCAATGTTCCTGCAGGCAATTCAAGCAAGTCCATGCCAGTCGCATGACGGTACTGTCTCACAAAAATCAGGTTGCCGTCCTTATCCACAGGAACGATGACGACAGAGCCGCCGTGTTCGATAATGTCAAGTTTTGTTTCACCCCCATTGGGCGTTTTTAGGTGATCGCGGCGAATAAGGAATGCGCGACCTTTTAGTAGAGTTTCTGAACGAATTAATTCAAATGGCATGATGTTTTCCTTATGTCGATCACGGGCTTAAAATCACCTGATTTTTCGAACCGAGAACGGACTCCTTCAGATATAAAAAAAGCCCAAGCAATTTGCCTGGGCTTTTTGATTTCATGTTACGGTATTTGCAATTGCTGCCCGGTGGTCAATTTCGCCGAGCTTGCTATATTATTGGCAGATGCGATTGTGGCAGGATCGATATCGCCGAATTTGCAGGCTATGCTGTAAATGGTCTCATCTGAGGAGGAAACAGTGTAAGTGGTCGGGTGGGTGGCCAACATACGGGCGCCTGGGAAAGTTCCGCTTTGCGGGATGGTGAGGGTTAAGCCTGAATAATATAAATCAGGGCTTGTAAGTCCGCTTGCGCTAAGTAATGCATCCGGGTCTACATTGAAACGGCGGGCGATGCAGTAGGGGAACTCGCCATTTTGCAGTGTGTAACTTGAGGGGCGTACGCCAGCAGGGACGGGAGTGGCTGTTGGGCCGCTTGGCGTGGAGACTACTGCTGCAGGTGTGGTTGGCACTGCATTTGTAGGTGTACTTGGCGTACCGACCGTGGGAGAAACGACAGTTCCATCTTGTGGGGTGGTGATAACTGTCCCTTCCACAATCGCTTGTGGTGTGCCGCCATTTGCCACGGTTGTTTGAGCTACAGCGGTTTGTTTAGCGAACTCTTCGATCAGTTCCATTGGATTTTCAACCGAAGGGTATGGGGATACGAATAGTTCGGGTGGAATCACCGTTGGCGTTGCAGCAGGCGCCGAAGACAATGACTGGGTGCAGGCAGAAATTATTGTCGTTGACAAGATTAAAATGAAAACCGCCAGCAAACCACGTTGTTTGTTACTCATAGATTCTCCTCTTTCAATATATTCAAATTCGATGGTAGCACATGAACTTTAAAGCGTCAAGCCGTTATTGCGGTTTGCACTCAAATGTCAATAAGATCTGTTGGACCTCATTTTTGGTATCAAGAGGGCTTTGATTCTGGATTTTCCGCCAGGCAGCGCATACCCCACGGCGCACCCGTATATCCCCTTTAAGTGCGGTGTCAGAAAGTGCTTTTGCAGTCTTAAGATCGCCTGTCAATGCGTAGGCTTTGATGAAAACGAGCCATTCATTCGAGTCTGTTGGGTGGTAGCCAAGCGCTGCAGCTTCAGAGCCAAGCGAGATTACTTTTTGGTGGTCGCCTGTTTGTTGCGCGAGTTCAGCCTTTGTAAAATAATAACACCACTCGTGTGGAGGTTCCTGGAAGAACATGGGAGATGCGGCCGGAGTTGCATCTGTGATGATGCGTGACGGATTGGAAAGTGGAATGGCATCGGTTAGCACTGTGGGAAGCCTGGAGTAGGTTTCCATGTCGCCCTGGGATGGATCCAGAACACGCAGGCAGCCGCCTTTGGGCATATATATAACAACTGCCTGTGAAGTGTTCCCATAAAATGAGACAGTGCGATAATTGAATGTAACGGGTATGTTTGGTTCCAGAGCGGGTAGTGCTCCGCCGCCCACACGTTTTTCTGTGTAGAGCATAATAAAGGGAATATTGGAACGGGTGTAATTTGGTGCGTATGTCCAGTTGATTGGGGCGGTGAAGGAGGCGTCAGTTTCATAATCGATCGGCATTTGATGGGTAAGCAGGATGGTGTTGGGCTTTAATGCCGGCATGCGCCAGGCCATCTGCCAGTAGATATTGCGTTGGTTTTCCCAGTCGCGACGGAAAATATTGGCGTTGAAGAATTGCTGTCCAATACCGAGCGCAATGATCAAGGCAAAAATATGGGTCTTTATGCGACTGTTATTAAATAGTAGTTCAATTACGCCAAGCAGGAATAGACTCCCGCCGATCATCATGGAAATCATGAATCTGTCATATGAGGATTGCAAAGTAAGCGGGAGCCCTGCAGCAAGAGATGGCAGTCTGCCAAGTAAAATGCCGAGGATGCCGATGATAATTAGTGACGTGGAAAATCCCGTTTCCCTGTTATTTTCCTGTGGGTTTCTTTTCAAGTAAGATACGAAAAAGACAAAAGAAGCAGCAGCCAACCCAAGCGTTAGGAGCGAAGTGGGCATGGATAGAGACGTAAATGTAAGGATGATGACTTGAAACCAGACATAGAGACCTGCTTTCCAAATCGCATCCAGGGCACTTTGCAGGAATGTCAGCGATGTGATCGATTGTGTAGCGGTGATGGCGTAGGAGGCATACGCCCCAAATTTATAATAGTAGATGAGCCATGCTGCGTTGAGAATCCAGATGAGCAGGTAAGGGAACCATGTTTTGAGGGTTTTATTAAACCGCTCAAAGAATTTGCCTTCATAAACGGAAAATAAAAGGAGGAACCGCAGGCCTTCTATGCCGAAAAAATATTCAGTGGGAAAGATGCCGCAAATTTGAAGCAATAACGCGATGATAATATAGAGGGTGGGGCGTTCTGCTCGCAGGGATTTGAAGGTGAATCCAAAAGAGAGCAGATAGAATATGAAGGGAATAAGCTCCTGATTGATGTGGGTAAACGCAACCCAGTGCTGGCTATAGCCTGGAAAGACGAGCATAAAGAATGTTGCTACGAGTGCAAGCCGCGGGCGGTCTTGCCATGCCTGACTGAACATCCACCAGGCAGAAATACCAAGTATAAAACGAATGACCAGCGCGAAGATTTGCCAATACAACGGTATGGGTGGAACAAGGCTTGTGGTGAAATAAAAAATAGGACCTAAAAACGGGCGGAAAGGCGCAAAACTGGGATTAAAGTCGCCGGGACCAAGGAAACGCGCTGACCAGGCGAAAGGCCAATCATCCCAATAAAAGCCAGTGAATGGAACTAACAACCCATAGGCAACAAGAGTGGTAAAAGCGATAATTAATGGTACATACTTTTTAGACAGGCGAAGATTCATCATGGTGTTGGTAATTATAAGAGAGGATGCCTTCCATATTTGTTGGTTAAAAACATTTGATTCTATACCTTTTTACCAGTTTATGAAATTATAGGACAGGACGGTGTTTCCTACCAAACGAATTCGGTTGAATTTTTAATTGAATACCAAATATGTTGGTCATTAATAGCCTGTTTTGTGTCTACTCCGTACCATTAGTTAATGATATATTTATATCCTGTATTATGTATGTGGGTTTAAAATTTCCGTAATTTTATCTGAGCATTTTTGTAAAAATGCGAATGGTTTGAAAATCCATATTGATCAGTGGATAAAACCTTGAATGACGTAGATTTTTCCTCGTGGCAGAATCGAACGCTAAACTCAAGTTAAGGAAAGAGGAGATTAAAATGAATAAAAAATTTACGTTATTATTGCTTATTGCGATTTTATTACAGGCCTGTGGCGAAGTCACTCCAATATCGCCCATTGCGAATACATCAGAACCGGTAGCTGTTGCCAGTGAATCTGTTTTGGCAACATTGGAAAGCCTGCCCATACCGCAGCCGTCATTGGAGCCAACGCCAGAGGTCAAGCCAATTGTGCATGTCATGATACCATCCACAGGCACCAGCGATCGCGCAACTGCGCATGATAATGAAAACTCACTATTCTACGATACGAAAAAAGTTAAGACGGGGGATGAGTTTTATAAGAATCGATTTGAACGGCCTTTTACATCGGTTGACATGGCTTATTTGCCCGATCTGGATATTGTGAATTTTTCCATCACGAGTGATGAAAAATTCTTTTACATAAACATCTCGATGGTTGATTTTGATTCTGCTTCGCAATCCCTGACAGGTTTCTATGGTGTTGAGATTGACCGTAATGCAGATGGGCGTGCGGAGGTTTTATTGACAACCCATCCCCCATATACTGCCGAGTTTACAGCCGATAATGTTGCAGCTTACCTGGATGTCAACAGTGATGTGGGCGGCAACGTCATTAATCGCCCCGATGACTTTGGCAGCGATGGGTTTGAGAAAACTATTTTTGATTTGCGGCAGGGCCTTTATCCCAAAGGTAATCCTGACCTGGTATGGGTGCGTCAGACAACCGATCGTACCTTGCCCGCAATTGAAATTGCATTTGAAAGACAGATGTTCAAGGATGGGAAGGAAGCCTTTATGTGGAGTGTGCTGTCTAGCCACACCGCCATTGACCCCGCGAAGCTTTATTATCAGGACTATTTCACTGCTGAACAGGCCGGCGCTGCCAATACCGACGATCCGAATTATCCGATCAAAGACCTTGCTGCCATGGATAATACCTGTCGAGTGCCATTGGGCTTTCAGGCAATTGGAACCGAACCTCTAGGGTGTTATGTAAAAGGAAGAGATATTGAGGAGAAAGCCATGCCGTCACTTGATGGAGCTGACTCTACTTGTGCCCAATTTATTGAACTTTGTGCGAGTCTGGAGTAACCTTGCAGAGTGTAATGGAAAGCCTGGCGAATTTCGTCAGGCTTTTTTCATGGCTTGTATGTTTTGGATCGGAGTCTGGAGAATGAGGTCGCAGCCGGGCCATACAGCATCCACACCCGCCTCCATCGCACTGAAAACAGCATCAGCGACTGTGGCTGTATTTCCCCTATGGAGAGTCTCCACAGGGTCTATATTTCCAAACAGTAGTGTATTCTTTAATACCAACCTCGCGGTTGGAAGGTCAACAGTCTGGTCAACTGAAATGGCATCTGCACCGGTCTGACCCAGCAGGTGCAGTGACTTTGTCACGTTTCCGCACACGGATAGCACGCGCGGCTTGGGAAGTTTTTCGATTAGCAACTTTTCTGCAGGCAGGACAAACTGCTCATATTTGGCTGGGCCGATAAAAGCGGGCGATCCTCCCATATCGTGGATGGTGATAAAGTCTGCCCCAGCATCGCGGTAATTCACACCCACTTGGGCAAGCAGGGATGAAAGATGAAGGAGCGCCTCTATGATCGCGGTAGGTTCCTTTTTCATTTCGACGAACATTTTGCCTGCCTCCACCACGAGTAAAAGCAATGTATACGGACCTGGAATGACCCCGCTGATGACCGCGTCTTTCCCCACGTATTCTTTTAATTGTCTAATTGCATCGCAGACTAATTTTATTCTTCCCCTCTGGAAGATTTCTGTGCCTTTTGTGAATTCAGCGGTCAATTCTTTAACAGATCCAAACCCCGCTTTTCTTACCAGTGGGAATTCAAACTCCATGTTTTCGCGGA
Source organism: Anaerolinea sp. (assembly GCA_020047815.1). GTDB lineage: Bacteria > Chloroflexota > Anaerolineae > Anaerolineales > Villigracilaceae > Villigracilis. The sequence continues at coordinate 5,551 of JAIFNG010000161.1, read as the reverse complement.
AGTTGATCTCTGCGCCAAGCGCCTCGGCCTCAACATACATATCCAATGGCAGGCTGGCTGAGGGGAATCTGCTCAATTTAAAAGTGCTTGCAGCTGCCTTTGCCATCTTCTGTGCATTTTTGTGGGTCTCGTGGAAAACCAGCCCTTCACTTTGTAAGCCTTCCGCTGTGACGTGAATCAACCCGCTGAATGCGGGCTTTGAGTCTATCTTTTTCCCAGATAATAATTCTAGTATCTTTTCACGCATGGTTTACCTTATAAAAAATTACGGATCACGAAACAACATATTTCATTCCCCGTAATCTGTTTCAGACTACAGATTATTGTTCTACTTAACTGCCTTCGCAATCGCTGCCACGTGCTCAGGGGTCGAGCCGCAGCATCCACCGACAATCTTCGCACCGAGGGCTACGAATTTCTTTGCAAAAACTGCCATGTCGTCGGGAGTCATGTCGTAGATGGCTTGTTCAGTTTGAATATCCATGCGTGGGACGCCGGCATTGGGCTTTGCCCACAATGGGAAATTCGGCACGGTATTCGCATATTCTGTGATAATTGCTTCCATATTTTCGAGGGTGGTGCCGCAATTTGCACCGATGACATTTGCACCCATTTCCGTGTAACGTTTCATCACGTCCTTCGGTTTGACACCCATCATGGAGCGGGTACCGCGGTCATAGCTAAATGAAATGATGATCGGCAGGGTGGTCGCGGATTTCGCGCCTTCAAATGCCGCAGTGGTCTCTTCGAATGCGAACATGGTTTCGATGACCAGCAAATCCACGCCGCCTTCTGCTAGGGCTTTGGCTTGTTCGGCAAAAGTAGCTTTGACTTCATCTGCTTCGAGTGGACCATAGGGCTTGATCAAGCCGCCGACGGGCCCCATCGAGCCAGCGACCAGTACGTCGCTCCGCCCTGCTGATGCCGCGGCTTTGCGCGCCAGTTCCACCGCGCGTATGTTCAATTCGGGAGCACGATTTTGGTATTTTGAATCCTTCATGCGCATCCGTGTGCCGCCGAAAGTACAGGTCAAAATAATATCCGAGCCTGCTTTAACGAACCTGCTTTCGAGCTCCATTAAAATTTCGGGATTGTCCAGGATTAAGTCCTCAGGAGCCTGCCCTGGCTTAAGGCCCATTTTTTGCAAGTTGGAACCAGTCGCTCCATCTGATACAAGAATTTCTCCGCTCTTTACTCGTTCAAGAAATTTATTCATTATTCACCTCTGGATGATGTGTAAGCGGAGCATTACTCCACTCCCCATGTATCGCCAATAAAATTATTTTGTTACGAATTTTTTTGCCAATGCATCTATCGTACGGTTGGGAATCAAATGTGCAATGTGAGTAAATGGTTCGCTCATGTGCGGGAAACTGGTCGCGAGCATGAATTGATTCTGGAACTCGGGATCGGTGGGAAGTTCAAACCGTTCCACTTTGCGTGTTATCAAGCCGATTTCGTTGCGTTTCTCCACGTTCAACAGGGCAATGCGTGCACCGTCACCCGCGGCATTTCCAACAGCGAAGACATGATCTAACTCGCAATCGGGGATTAGCCCGATCAGCATGGCCTTTTCTTTGTCAATATAACTTCCAAAGCCGCCTGCAAGAATGATTTTATCAGGAGATTGCAAACCGAAGCGCTTTAGTAATGTGCGCGCCGCAACGAATAACGCAGCCTTCGCCAGTTGGATCTGTCTGACATCCTGCTGGGTCATGGGAATGTCACGTCCGATGGATGTTTCATCTTCCCAGGCGATGATGTACTCCCAGCCGCTTGCACCCAAACGGATTCGGTTGGATTCCAATTTGGTTTGGAACTTGCCGCGAGAATCTACTATGCCTGTACGGAATAATTCTGCCACTCCATCAATGATGGCTGATCCGCAGATTCCCTTGACATGCCCCTTGAACCTGGTATGGTCTGAGTGCCATCCGTCCACGCCGATAACTTTATATCTTGGTTCCAGAGTCTTTTCATCTATTTCAATTCGTTCAATGGCACCAGGCGCCGCACGCATTCCATATTCCACGTGAGCGCCTTCGAGTGCGGGACCAGTGGGTGTGGATGTGCACAGCAGTCTATTGCGGTTTCCCAGTACCAGTTCCGCATTTGTACCAACGTCAATCAGCAGCCAGTTTTCATCCTGCTTATGGGGTTCCTCCGCGATGATCATGGCACTGGTATCAGCTCCAACAAATGAGGCGATGGTTGGCAGGATATGGATATTGCCTGATGGGTTGATTTGCAACCCCAGTTCGCGTGCTTTCACATCCACTGACTTATGGATCACAGGAACAAATGGCGCAAGTCCCAGGTCCTTTGGAGATAAATTCAACAAAAGATGATGCATGGTTGAATTGCCAACCAGAACCATCTCCAAAATATCCTCCACTTTTACATGCTCGTTGACGGGCTCAATGGCTGAATCGTTCCCATTTTCCCTGTCCTGCTGACTCCCCGATCCATTTTCGTTGATTTTCTTGTTAGCTGTCTTGACCGCCTGCTTCAATAATTTATTCAACGTGGCAATAATGGCTCTATGTAATTTTTCAAGCCCGTCTTTATGCTCGATGGTATATTGAATGCGTGACATTACATCTTCGCCATATACGATCTGTGGATTCATTTCTGATTCTGCCGCGAGAATTTCCCCTGTTCGCAAGTTGCACAAATACAAGGCAACCGTTGTCGAACCGATGTCCACTGCCGCGCCGTAACTATCTTCGTGATAGCCAGCCTGCACCTGGACAACTTCCTTATCCTGCCAGACCGAGACAGTAACCTTCCATTTTGCTTCACGCAGTGTGGCAGACATTGTCCGCATACAGGCATAGTCCACTGTGAAATCTGACCATTGGGGGAGATTCTCCTCGCCACTGCGGACAAGAGATATGGAAGTTCCCAGTCCTTTTGCAAGACGTTCCCAATCTGCAATTGGTCGTTCTAAATTGGGTGGCTCCATCAAGACCAAATATTTACGAATGGAAGGTTTGATCTCGATCTCACGTTGGGTTGCACTTTTGCGGATGATCTGCTTGTTGCCGCGGCTTTCCTCGGGAACATTGATCAACACATCTCCCTGTATCTTGCATTGACAGGAAAGGCGCACCTGTCCCACTTTCCAGCCTTTGCTCTTTAATAGATTGGGTCTGCGTTCAAAGTACGCGGTTTCTGCTGGAGTTATGGGGGAGACATTCTCGCGCCTTGAATCGATATTATATTTCTCGAAACGACCCTCTTCAATTAAAACCATACATTTTCCGCAAGTGCCGTTCTCGGCACAAATGGATTCGATTTCCACGCCCAGATCACGAGCGGCGGAGCGAATGGATTGACCTTCTTCCACTTGTCCGCGGCGACCCGAGGGCTGCAGGATGATATTGTGTTTATTTGTCATAATATTATGAACCATGAAGGTACGAATTTTTTCATCTTTTTTCCTTTGCGCCTTTATTTTTAATTGGTTGTGGGTCCTCGGCGTGGAATTTCTATCTTTGCAAACTTGGTTTCCAGTTCAGCAAGCAGCACATCAGCAACCTGTTCGGGGTCGCCATCGCGCTCGATCCACTCACTGCGTTTGTATTGTGCAGCATAGTCATCTGTTCCTGTCATTCCCATTGCCATTGCGTAAGCATCTATGGCATTTTGGATCCTTTGTGAAAGCTGCTTCTTGATCGTTTTTCCATCACCTTGAACAACAATGGAGGAGGGGATGTGTTTCCAATAAAAAATTCGATACTTTGTCATAAATTACCTCTCAAAATTTTGTGGGGAGATTTTACGGGAGGATTGATATTGGGTCAATGTGAAAACCAGATTTGCGGAAGCATACTTGAGAAGTTAACAGGAAGAAAGCTTCTGAACTACTGATTAACACCCCATCGCGCTGCCAGCCAGCCAGCCCGTCGTCCATGATGCCTGAAAATTAAACCCGCCGGTCACGCCATCAATGTCCAGTACTTCTCCCGCAAAGAACAGGTTATCTACAATGCGGCTTTGCATGGTTTTGAAATCAATTTCACTCAACTTCACACCGCCACAAGTGACGAATTCTTCCTTAAATATTCCTTTGCCTGTGACTTCAAATTGTCCCATTGTTAATTCTTCGGCAAGTTTTCTCATCTCCACTTTCGAAATATCTCCCCAGTTTTTGTCGCCGATGAATTGAGTCAACTGCTTCCATAACCTGACAGGGATCTGTGAGAACGCGGGTTGTGTCGAAATTTTCTTTCGCGAGTTTTCATGCCAGTTTTGGTTGTGCTTTAAAACTTCCAATGTGGAATCATGACGATAGTCCCCAAGCCAGTTGATAGTGATCTGGGCGCGGTATTTTTTGTCGAAGAGAATGCGTGCACCCCATGCAGAGAGCTTTAGCACAACTGGCCCGCTTAATCCCCAATGGGTGATGAGCAATGGCCCTCGCTGGGTGAGTAAATCCATTTTGAGAGTTACGTCTTCAATGGCTACACCTGCCAGTCCGTTTATCCTTTTGTCTTTCACGTTAAATGTAAATAATGAAGGTACGGGCTCTTCAATTGAATGCCCAAGTGTTTTCACCATCTCACGTGTTTTGGGATCGCTGCCTGTGGCTAATAATATTTTTTTTGTGTGGAGAGGGAAAACTTCCGCGCCTTCCCTAACCTCGAGGTCAAAACCACCTGTTTTTTTCTCGACCTTGAGCAGGGTTGCGCCTGTCTGTACTTTCACACCAGCAACGTTTGCAGACTCGCGCAGACAGTTTGCGACGGTATCAGATGAATCAGTGACTGGGAACATGCGGTTGTCTGCTTCGGTTTTCAACTTTACGCCGTGCTCAGCAAACCACTTGACCGTGTCTGCAGGCTGAAAGCGGGTGAATGCGCCATGCAATTCAACGCCGCCGCGCGGGTAAAAATTGACTAGCTGGGAGGAATCAAAGCAGGCGTGGGTCACGTTGCACCGTCCACCGCCAGAAATAAGGATCTTGCCTAGCGTCTGGCTGGATCTTTCGATAATCAATACTCGCAGGTTTGGATTTACTTCTTTGGCACGAATGGCTGCAAAGAATCCCGCTGGCCCCCCGCCCGCGATAATGACATCCCAATTGATTTGTGCTTGTTTCGACATGGTGAGATTATTGTACCGTATCATGGTTGCTCTCCAGCGCGTGACTCTTTAAAATAAGGAAAAAGAGCAGCTAAATGGGTTTGGCGATAGGCTGACAGCTGGTTCATAACATTAAATTACTGGGGATGAATCAGAAAAACTTTTTTGGTGCAGATAGAACTGACGTATATTGGGCAGAGGTAATGAAGTGGGCTCTGCAAATGGCTGTGGCTGACGTTGGGGATTAGCATAGGCGAATTCCACGGATTGCGATTGGGTGTTCATGACTTACCCGGGGAAGAAGATATCAAGTCCTGGTTGGACCCAATGAAATTAGGTCTCATTTATTTTCACAATTTGTATAAAGCCATATATGGCTATAGCAAAGTCGCTTGACAAGATTGGGTGTGTGTGGCGCTGGATAAGCAATTTTGGTCAAAATGCCATATTTCAATCTTCTATG
>JAIFNG010000088.1 GCA_020047815.1 Anaerolinea sp. | reverse complement strand
TCGATTGGTCCCAAGTCCGCTTTCAGCATGTTACAGCGGTTCGCTCAAAATTGGCTGAAGTTTACAAACCAGCAAGCGTTAATAAAATGCTTGCGGCCTTACGCGGTGTTTTGAAGTCCGCTTGGCAATCGGGTTATATGTCCGCTGAAGACTTCCACAAGGCGGCCAGTGTGAAGGGCGTCAAGAATGACACACTACCTGCAGGGCGGGAACTTACAAGCGGTGAATTGTCCGCGCTTATGGCTGACTGTGAACATGATACGACGAACGCGGGCGCAAGAGACGCGGCAATAATCGCCCTGATGTATTCATGCGGCTTGCGACGTGAAGAAGTTGTTACTTTGTCCCTGGCTGATTATGATACTGAATCGGGGCGGCTTGTGGTGCGTGGCAAGGGCAACAAAGAACGCATAGCCTGGCTGACAGGCGGCGCGGCGCGTGCATTGGCTGATTGGCTGATGGTCCGGGGTGATGATCCTGGCGCGTTATTCGTGGCGGTGAACAAGTCCGGGCGCATGGCGAACCGTAACCACATGACCCCGAAGACAATTTATTCAATGCTTGCCAAACGTGCAACCGAAGCGGGAGTCAAATCCTTTAGCCCTCACGATATGCGGCGAACCTTTGTAAGTGACCTGCTTGACGCGGGCGCGGATATTACGACCGTCTCGAAAATGGCTGGCCATGCAAACGTTACTACTACTTCACGTTATGACCGAAGACCTGAAGAAGCCAAACGAAAAGCGGCGTCACTTTTGCATGTGCCTTACTCAGGGCGAAGTTAGCGAAGCCGCGCAAGGTTATCAATAGGGCTGTAAGTCTTATGGGCTTGCAAAAGGTCATCGTCAACCATTTGAGCGTAATGTTGGACCATGTCCAGGCTGGAATGTCCCAAAATAGCCTGCAGGTGTAACGGATCCATTCCCGCACGAAGGGACAAAATAACAAAGGTCCGGCGTAGGCTGTGCGGTGTAATATGGATACCTGTTATTTTGCGGATCCGCTTGAATATTGCCAGTAAGCCGGACCCGGTAAACCGCGTGCCTGTTTTAGACTGTATAAGCGGCATACTATCCCCATTACTACTCAGTATTCTACGATAGGCAAGTAAGGCGCGGCGCGTTGTAGCCCCGGCCACAACCGAACGGGCTTTCCCACCTTTGCCGCGCTTGACCGTTACGAGTCCGGTAGTGAAATCAATATCATTCCAGTTTAGGGCTATTGCTTCGGATCGGCGCAAGCCAGTGTCAACTAAAAGCAGGATAACCGCCTTATCACGTGCCGACTTGCAAACCTTTAGGACAATGCCGACTTCATCCGCTGTAAGAACTGGCAACCGTTTTTTATCCACCCTGGGCATGTCGAATTTTACAGGCGCGGCCATGTATCCTTCAGCATGGAAAAACTTTAGCATTGTGCGAATGGCGCGGGCATTGTCGTTTATTGTCCAGTCCGATAATTTGCGGGCTGTCAACTCTGCGAGATACGCGCGGGCGTGCCTGGCTGTTATCTCTTGCGGTGTGGTGATTGACTGGGATTCAACCCATGACAAGAACTTCCCCGCTGTGTATTTGTAAAATTCTAATGTGGCCGCTGTGCATTGCATGGCTTGACGCGACAAAATAAAATCAGTGTAGGCGTCATACAAGGCGAAGGAGGCAAGCGTACACTTTTGTAATGTCTTAGTTTTATTAAGCATAAAAACCGCCACATATAGGGATGTAACGGTTTCATGAGCCTACGTGTCGGGGCGATAGGATTCGAACCTACGACCTCTTGCTCCCAAAGCAAGCGCGCTAGCCGGACTGCGCCACGCCCCGATGAAATGAACTGGACGAGTATAATGCGAAGGATGAGTACCCGTCAAGCAATTCACATCACCATTTGCGTCGCGCTTCTTGCTGTACTTTCAGCCTGTTTGCCATCCAATACAATTTCCCCAACCCCGGCGGGGACCACCCCAACAGTACCAGCCACCCAGCCGCCAACCCTTATCCCCGATACACCTACCGCCGCCCCATTAATCTGCCTTACCGAGCCCGGACTTGTAAAACAGGACGTCGTGCCAACGACAAAACCCCCACAGGCTTTTATCATTTATCTGCCTCCATGTTATGAAAGTCTAGCCGGTGAGCGCTTCCCTGTTTTATATTTGCTGCACGGACAAACCTATAATCAAGACCAGTGGGTGCGGCTTGGTGCGCCAGTCATTGCAGACCGGTTGATCCATGCCAAAGAAAGCCTGCCCTTCATCATGGTCTTTCCCGATGACCGTTACTGGAATTCGGCGGCGGGACCGGGTTTTGGAAACCGCTTCATCAATGATCTTATCCCATACGTAGATCAAAATTACCGCACCATTGCCGACCGTGAACACCGGGCGCTTGGCGGGCTGTCACGCGGCGGCGGTTGGACCATGCAACTTGGGCTGGAACATCCCGAATTATTTGGCACGCTCGGCCTGCACTCACCGGCGATCTTTAAGGATAATGCGCCCTATTTGGAAAACATCATCCAAGCCATGGCAACGGAGACCCGACCCAACCTCTGGCTCGATGTCGGCGACTCAGACATGGAACTGGCACGCAGTCTGCTTCTGGAAGACATCCTGACGCGCAACGATTACCCACACGAATTTTACCGTTTTGCAGGCGACCACACAGAAGTATATTGGAGCGCCCACACTGAAACATACCTGCGCTGGTATACCCAAAGCTGGCAGGAAGCGCCCGCAGCGCAATAAGATATAATTTCACTAACCACTTTCAGGAGAACACATGAACATATTTATTACAGGCGGCGCAGGCTATATTGGCTCAGCCACCGGTGAAGCGCTGATCCAGGCCGGGCACTCTGTCACGGTTTTTGATTCATTGATCACAGGGCACCGCGCTGCTGTTCCACAGGGCGCCAAATTCATCCACGCCAGTCTGGATGACAGCCATGCGCTGGCTGAAGCGCTAACCTCCACCAAATTCGATGCCATCATGCACTTCGCCGCATTCATCGAAGCAGGTGAAAGCATGAAAGATCCCGGCAAATTCTTTCGCAATAATTTTGTCAATTCCCTGCAATTGATGGAAACTGCCGTGCGGGCAGGAATCAAGAAACTGGTCTTTTCATCCACTGCGGCGGTCTATCAATCCAGCGAAAGCCCGTTAACCGAAGACTCACCCATCGGACCGACCAATGTCTACGGACACACAAAACTAATGACCGAGCAGGCTCTTGAATGGTATTGCAGTATCCACGGCCTGCATTTCGCCGCACTGCGCTACTTCAACGCCTGCGGAGCCTTGCCGGGGCGCGGCGAGGCGCACCAGCCTGAATCGCACCTCATTCCGCGTGTTTTACAGATTGCCTTGGGGCAGGCTGAGTCTGCTGTGATCTTCGGTACAGACTATCCCACACCTGACGGCACCTGCATCCGCGATTACATCCACATTGCAGACCTGGCTTCGGCGCATATCCTTGCGTTGGGAGCGCTTGGATCAAAAGACAGGCAGGTCTACAACATCGGGAGCGGCAGCGGCTTTTCGGTGCGTGAAGTGATCGAGACGGCGAGACAGGTCACAGGTCATGCCATTCCCGTCATCGAAAGCCCACGCCGTCCCGGTGATTCAGCCCGCCTGGTGGCATCGCCCACAAAGATCATGAAGGAATTGGGCTGGAAGCCGGAACACACCAATATGCAGGAAATCCTCTCCAGCGCGTGGGAGTGGCACAAATCACATCCAAATGGATATGGAAACTAAATGACATTCCTGGTTGTGATCATCGGCTGGATATTCTCACTTTGCCTGCATGAATTCTCTCATGCGCTGGCTGCCTATTATGGCGGCGACATTACCGTCAAAGACAAAGGTTACCTGACCTTTAACCCGCTAAAATACACACATCCTGTTTACTCCCTGCTGCTGCCCATGATCTTTTTGATGATGGGTGGAATTGGTTTGCCGGGCGGCGCAGTGTACATTGAAAAATGGAGATTGCGAAGCCGTGAATGGGAGACAGTGGTTTCTCTTGCAGGACCATTTGCCAACGCGCTGCTTGCCATCGTCCTCGGCCTGGTGCTGCAGCTCACACCAGTCGGCTCCTCGAGCATTGGTCCCGGGGTTGCCTTCCTGGCGTTCCTGCAAATTTCAGCGGTTGTGTTGAACTTAATCCCACTTCCGCCTTTCGATGGCTTTGGCGCACTTGAACCCCACCTGCCCATGGATATTCGTTTGAAGCTGGCGCAAACACAGGGAATGCTGTCGTGGGTTGTGCTGATCCTGCTCTGGCAGGTGCCCTTTATCGGCAATGCGTTCTGGGGGGTAATCAGCCTGCTGGCGCGGTTAGCCGGGATCCCGCTGCAACTGGCAGGTTTGGGAATGGACCAGTTCATGTTCTGGTAAAGTTTAATTTAAAAAATCAGCCTTCCCGTTCGTTACTCCGGGAAGGCTGATTTTTTTAAGGAAAACCATGTCACCCTCAACCTACACAAGAAGAAGATCATGCCGATCCGCGCGAAAGACAAGAGGCATCGGCCTGCCCTTCTCCGCTGCGGGGAAATTAAACGCCTTGAATAGCTTTAACTCCATCAACATAGAATCAAGAACGGTTCCAATCAAATAAGCCAGCAGTCATGATCGAAAACAGGTTTTGCGTCTAATCCTCTGTGGCTTGGATGGGGCACTTACTGATACCATTTTTGACCCGCAACCCTTTCAGAGACTGATAAAACTTTTCTTGTAACATTGTAAGTTCTATTGCAAGGCGTCTTGCTTTATTTTTCCTGAAAGGAGTCTAAAGAGACGGGCAGTTGGAGAGTTACCACCGTATTTTCATTGATATCAGATACAACATCCAAAGTTCCCCCAAACAGGCGCGCGCGTTCATACATCCCCGCCAGGCCAAGATGTCCGGAGCGCACGAAGGAGCGCACACCCCGATCGGTAAAAATCGTTCCATCGTTTTTTATTTTGGCTTGGATCTCGTCCCCTCCAAAAACCAGTTCCACCTGAACAAGGCTGGCATTCTGCGCGTGTTTTCGCACATTTGTCAGCGCTTCCTGAACAACGCGATAGACAGCCAGTTCAAGATCGGGCTGTAATCGCCGCGCATCACCAGAAACAAGATATTCACATACGAGAAACGGCTTATCCTGTTTGAGGTCTTTGCACAAAGCCTCCAGGGCAACAGGCAGTCCCAAATCTTCCAAAACCGGGGGGCGCAAGGCATTGCTGATGCGGCGCACGTCGCCAAGGGTTTGTTCAAGTAATCCCTGAAGTTCATTGAGCCTGCGGCGTGCCAATTGCGGGTCACGGTCCAACTCGTTGCGACAAAGTTCTACCCGCTGAGCCAGTCCCACCAGATCCTGTAATGTGCCATCATGCAGTTCATGAGAAAGCCGCTGACGCTCCTCCTCCTGGCTAAGCAAAGCCTTATGTGCGTATTGGCGCAGGACAGTCTGCTGTTCTGCCAACCGGATCACCATCTGGTTGAACGCATTAATCAAGCTGCGTATTTCCAGAGGTCCACGCTCCGGGACGGGATGAAAGACACTGCCTGGGACAGCTTCAGCCGCATTCTCAGCCAATACAGCAATCGGACGGATCACCCTGCCGATACTGAGAGACAACATACCCAGTGAGAGAATAGTACCCAAACTCAACAGACCCACCAGGATAAGTTGATAATAAAATGCAGGCAATGTATTCGCCACCCATGGTTCTTCAAAGATGACCCAAAATCCTGCACGGGACAGGGGAGCGAATGAAACCACCGCAGTATCCAGGGTAATTTCAGATTCCATTAGCTGGCTGCCCGGCTTATCATTCAGAAACAATGGGGCAACATTAAAAGGTAATTTCGCCAGGCCATCAGAACTGGAGATCAATTTCCCCTGCGAATCAACCAGATACAGGTGACTCCCCCTGACAGACTCAAGCGTCTGCAGGGCAAAATTAAGGTCATGGGTTGTTGGCGTATATTCAATGGTATTTTGTTCCAGTAAATCAGCCAGTACCTGCACCTGGGCTGTATTGCGTTTGATGACAAGATTAAGCAGCATCTGGTTGAGAGCTGAAGATGTGACAAGGATGGAAAGTAACCCAAAAAATGCAAGCGGAAAAAGCGAAGCCCACAGTAATTGGGAGCGAATGGTCGACCCGCTCAAATCGACCGGGGTCGAGTTTTCATTCATGGCCAGCCTCCAGCGTTATCCAGCCATATTGGATGGCGTGTGCAATGGCTTCTGAACGACTTCCCACCCCCAACTTGCCAAATATATTGCGCAAATGCACCTGTACGGTCTGGGAACTGATCCCAAGTGTGGCAGCGATCATTTTATTGGACTGCCCATGAGCTGCTGCGCGCAGTACATCCATCTCTCTTTCAGTGAGTCCTTCGGGCATATTGGCAGTTCGGTATGCCTGACGTCCACCCAGACGATTTACAATTTTGGCGCTGATACGCGGCGACAGGGCGGTTTGTCCAGCGTACACCAATTTAATCGCTTGCGCCAATTCTCCACCGCTGGATGTCTTCAGCAGATAACCACTCGCACCGGCTTCCAGAAGGGGGAAAACATAACTGTCATCATCATATGCGGAGAGGATCAAGACCTTAATCCCCGGGAAACGCGCAGTGATGGCGCGGGTTGCTTCAATTCCATTTAAACGCGGCAGACGCACATCCATTACGATCACATCGGGTTGAATTTCGGCTGCCAAACGTACGGCTTCAAGCCCATCCTCCGCCTCACCGACCACTTGCATATCAGCAGACTGTTCCAGCAGCTGGCGTGTGCCTTCACGAACAATTTTATGGTCTTCGACAAGCAAAATTGTGATACGCATTGAGGTATCTTAGCACAAGGGCAGGCAAAGAAGAAGCGGAACCGCTACCTGAAATCAGGTAGTGAGGCTACCCATGATTGTGGATGTATAAAAAAGACCGGGGTAATAGAATTACAGGGAAACTTAGAATTTCGATACAAGGAGAATACGATGCAAGATATTGATCCTGCTGCAACCGCGCTTGTCCTGATCAGCGCCGCTCTGGTATTTGTCATGACCCCCGGTTTGGCGTTCTTTTATGGCGGGTTAGTGCGACGAAAAAATGTACTGTCGATCATGATGCAAAGCTTTATTTCAATGGGCATCGTCACAGCCATCTGGGTCTTCGGTGGATTCAGCCTGGCATTTGGCAAAGACATCGGAGGGTTGATCGGCGATATGCGTTATTTTGCACTGAATGGGGTGGGGTTTGAGCCCATGACTGGCCAGGTGATCCCTGCCCTGGCTTTCTTTATCTACATGGAAATGTTTGCCGTCATCACACCGGCGTTGATCACCGGGGCATTTGCTGATCGAGTAAATTTCAAGAGCTATCTTATCTTCCTGATATTCTGGAGCATCTTAATTTATATTCCACTGGCACATTGGATCTGGGGCGGCGGGTTCCTTGCTCAATTGGGTGTGGTGGATTTTGCAGGCGGTGTGGTGGTCCATATTAGCGCAGGGTTTGCGGCTTTGGCTTCAGTTTTCATCGTGGGCAAGCGAAAGATCCTGCCCCATGAAAAAACCCAGCCCCACAATATCACCTATGTGGCACTGGGAACCGGGCTATTGTGGTTTGGCTGGTTTGGCTTCAATGGCGGCAGCGCCCTGGCCGCCAATGGCGTGGCAGCCATCGCCTTTGTGAACACAGACATAGCCGGTTCAATGGCCATGATCACCTGGCTATTCATCTCCTGGGTCCATGAAGGCAAACCTAGCATGACCGGTGCACTGGTCGGCGCTGTAGCCGGGTTGGCTACGATCACGCCAGCAGCTGGATATGTCCAGCCGTGGGCCGCAACGATCATCGGCGTCGTGGCTTCATTTGTTTGTTATGGCGCGATCCAGTTAAGAATCAAGTGGGGCTGGGACGATGCCCTGGACGTTTGGGGCTGTCATGGTGTGGGTGGAGTGTTGGGCACCATCCTGACCGGGGTCTTTGCTGTTGCTTCGGTGAACGGGGTCAGCGGATTAGTCGAAGGAAATGTTCGGCAGTTTGGCATTCAATTATTTGCCGCCATCTTTACCGCGGGCTTTGCCTTTGGTGTCACCTGGGGCATCCTCAAGATCATGGACCAATTCTCGCCGGTGCGCGTTCCGGATAAAGTTGAAGTGGACGGGCTGGATGAAGGTCAGTTTGGAGAACAAGCATATACACTGTAAATCACTGAATGGCAGGCCACCCCTTCCTCTCGAAGGGGTGGCCTTTTTATATGGAGTCCAACAGCTCACCGGGCTGGTCTGTTTTATATATCCGTTCCACGATGCCAGGCACGGAACATAAAAAAGGTAAGGATGATGGAAGCAAAAATCATGGCGGGGATGAGGATGATCGGCATTAACCAACGCTCTGAAAATTTATTGATCTGCGCCGTGTTGGGGTCAGACGGGTCATACAGCACAGGCACATTTTCATTTATTGCATATTGGGGCGGATCAGATGCCGTATCCCCCTCAAATGAGTATGTGGTGCCGTTTGCTTTAAACTCAACGATGGGGACGTAGGTGCAGCATCCGCCTTCGGCATCATCCTGCTCGTCGAGTCGGACCACAACACCTGTTGCTGATTCACCGTTGGTCTGCAACTGCCAGCTTATATAGGCAGCATACACGCCCCACAAACAAAACGCCATGAAGAATAAATTGGCAAGGATCGTGGCACAACCGATATATAAACGGTTTACACCGTGACCGATCTTTTCAACTGCGTTTACGGCTTTATCGACATTTTTTTCATATGCATCCATGGGTCACCTCTAAAATAATTTCTGTGCATGTTTTGATTTTGATAAAGGAAAAATTTGACTACCGCAAGGCGATCTTCACCACCTGCGGATCGGCGATCCTAAAATAATCCTCGACCGTCATAAATATGGATTTTTTCAAACTTCCGGCATTGAACACCACCTCTTCATTTACCCTAATGAGCGGATCTGCCAGCACCCCAAGGCGGTCGTTGAAAGAAAATGGGGGAATCGATCCGATGACACAACCCGTGAGCGCCTCCGCCTTTTCACGCTGCGCCATGCCAATGCCCAGCGCGTTGAAATGTGCTTTGATGGCGTCAAAGTCCACGCGGCAATCACCAGGCACATTGGCGAGATAATACAGGTTTTCCTTTTTATTCATTCGAACCTGAACCACCATTGACTTAATTGCCTGCTCAATCCGGTTTCCCCGGATCCTGGTGATGAATTCCGTGCGTCCCTCGGCATCGTGTTCGAGCACACGATAAACGGCACCTTCCTTATCAAGCAAAGCGCGGAGCTGGCTGTGAACAATATTCGGATCTGACATGGCGGGCTAAGCTTTTGGCGCGTACACCGCGAACCCGCGCGGGGCAGCAAAGAATTGCGCACGTCCTTCCATGTCGGTACGCTTAATTAGAGGCTGTTCCATGTGAACCCGGCTCCACCATGCCACAGGGACCAGGTCTGCATTGCGCCATTGTGTATTTACCCATTGACCATCCCATCGATCACCGCGATTATTCAGGACATAGATCAACCCCGGCTGGTCCCCATATCCGCTGCGCTGCATGATATAGAGATTATCGTCAAGGTACAGAGTACTGGTTGCGCCGCCGGCATATTTTTCATGGGCTGAGACAAGGGCAGCGATGCCGTTGAACGTGCCATCGAGAGCAAGGTCGAAATTGAAATAATCCCTCCAAAACACACAGGGATAGCCTTCGTGGGTCAGGATGTAGGAATACGCCAGCAATTTATCGTTGGCGATCGGGCGTCCCTCGTCACGCAAGTCATGATTCTCGACAAACGTCACCGCACTGTAATTTTGTTTTTGCAAAACGGATTCCCCACCAACCAGGTTCTTCAGACTAAACCCATACTGGTCACACAAATTCTTGAGCAGTTCACGCAGGGGGAAATCAAATACATCCACAGGGTTGGAGCTGGAACGATTCGCCTCATTCACCCAGTTGAGCGTGTTCCCCGCGCCATCCCAATATTCGGCAACGCCATAGGGTTTGTAATTTTGTCCATTGCGAATATAGTGGTATTCCTGAATGGCCTGGATCGTGGCTGCGGCAAAACCCTTGACAAAGTCGTAGCGGAAACCGTCGAAACCGATCTCCTCGATCAGCCAACGGGAGAGTTTGAGCAGTTCGCCGAAAACGTAGGGGTTGCGGTGCGAGAGGTCGGACATGTCACCGAAGGTCATCTCATCCCATGATTCGTACATGCTTGGATGAAAACATTCCCAATTGCGCGGGAATATTCCACTTTTGGGATTGAAAACCGTCCAACGTAATTGACCAAGGATCGGATTCACTTCCTGAGAATCCGCACCAGAGTTGTGATTCAAGACCATATCCGCGATCAGACTCAGACCATGCTTATGTGCGTTTTCAATGAGAGCCTCCAACTCCTTGCGCGTACCAAACCAGGTTGGAATCCCTCCTTTCTGGTCGAACTCGCCAAGGTCATAATAGTCGTAGGGATCGTAACCCATTGAAGGCCCAAATAAATTCGCCGCCTTGTGAACGGGAGGAAGCCACAACGAGGTAAATCCTGCCTTTGCCAGCGCAGGAACTTTTTCGTTGATATGGTTCCACCATTGAAATTCCTTTTTGTCCTCACGTGGACAATCCCAGTAGAAGGTTTGCATCATAACACCCATAAGATTTGCTCCTTTAAAATGGACCATGAAAAGTGATAATTTGTGATTGGCGAGAGACAGCCGGGATTATTTTTCGATTGTATGAAAAAACATCCGCAGGTCAACCATGGAATGGACAGTTGTGTGCAGTTCGTGAACACGGTTCTCAGCTGACCTTTGATTAAACCATACGGCAAAAATGCCAAGTGTATTGGGGATTTGAACATCCTTCTCGAAACTGTCACCGACCATCAGCACATCCGAGGGAGGAACATTCAGATCCGCCAAAATATGACGATAAAACGCCTCCCCTTTCGGCAGGCGGGTGTTCCTGAAACAATAGACGTGCGAAAAATATGGATCGAGCCTGGCACGACCCAACGCCCCGCGGATCTCATTCACATCAGAAATTATCGCGCCGGTAGCCAGAACAACGTGCCGCCCACTGGCATGAAGATCAGCCAATACATCGGCAATGCCTTCGACAACCCGAACCGTCGTCCACTCCACCATTGGCGTGGTTGAGACGGGGTCATCGTACATCACAGTATCGCCCCAGTCAAAGAGGATGATCGGGTAGTTTTTTGCTGTCATGCGGGAATTGTAATACAGGACATCCAGGTTCTTATATCCAACCGGTGTACTACAATTAGATTTCCTCCCCTTCCGTCACCCCATTATTCGAGAGGAAATATGTCTGCGCAGGAAAAAGCAAATGCTTGCGCGTTTCGGTCGTGTAAACAGTGGTGCAGGATGAACGCGGCAGGCGTTTGATCAGCGCCGAGTCATATAACAGGATGGAACGGTTGGTGATACTCTCGATCACTGTCCAATGGTCATGATAACCCTGCAAACCCAAAATGACAGCGCGCCCTGGTGTGCCATCCAGAAATGTTTGAACGGATTTCCAAAAAGTTGTCAAGTCCGGATTTGGCACACCGCGCCAGGGAATTTGCACATTGGATATTCTTTGCCTGCCCACGACCTTATCCAATAGAAGCAGCATTTGGGTATGATTAATCCCCCCGATCAACAACTTGCTCAACAATTTTCGACGCGAAAGAAAATGGACCAGATCATCAAATAATTGCTGCGCCTCGTCATCGGACGAATGATTAATGAACCTCTCAGCATTTATTATGCTATACAATCCACAGAGCGAATCCAGTCCTCCCTGTTGAAACGGGGGAAAAGTTGATGTACCTCGGGAATATCCTTTCATAAAGACCTCTTGTGATTGGGGAAACGGAAATATAGCCCATCAATTCACCATCCGCCACAATAAAAGGCTTGCGAAGAAAGCAAGTACTGCGCCAAAAATAAAAGGGGCTGAAGCGCCGAAGCCAGCCCAGGTACCAGCACCCTGCCAAAGCAAACCAGCGAGGAATGAAGCAGGCAAGGCAGTGAACCCAATCGCTGCGTTGAACAATCCGTATGCCGCGCCGCGCTGTAAATCAGGCACGAGATCAGCAACCAGCGCTTTTGCCACGCCCTCCGTCGCGGCATAGTAAATTCCATACAGACCAAACAGCGTCCAAATCTGCCAGCCAGCCTGCGCCAAGGCAAAGCCAAGATACACCAACCCATACGCCAGCCAGCCGCCGATAATCAACTTGCGCCTGCCGACCCTGTCTGAGAGGGCACCAAGCGGACCGGAAAACGCCGTATAGATGGCGGTGAAGGTCATCAGCATAAACATGGTTTGTAAAACCGAAAGTCCGCGTTCCTGTGCACGCAGAATGATAAACGAATCAGAGGAGTTGCCAAGCGTGAAGAGGACAACGATGAAGAGAAATGATCTGAAGCGCGAGTCCATGCCTTTGAGTGATAAGCGCATGCCCGCCGACCCTTTGCCGGATCCACCCAAATCAACAACGCCTGCAGCTAAAACAATAACTGCCAGTACGGCAGGCACAATACTCGCCAGCACCGCAATGCGAAACGTATCCACACTCAACAATGATTCATTGGATTGAGTCAGCCAGATAATCAATGCTGCAATGCCGATGCCGATAAACGCCCCTGCGGTATCGCCTGCGCGATGTAAACCAAACGCAAAACCTCGATTGGAACCATCTGTACTGGCGGCAATCAGCGCATCACGCGGTGCGGTACGGATTCCCTTGCCCACACGGTCTGCAAAGCGGACTCCCAGCACGCCGACCCAGCCGTTCACAAAATATAAAAACGGCTTGGCGACCGTGGAAATTCCATAGCCCAGCACTGCCAGCCATTTTCGTTTGCCGAGTTTATCCGAGAGCGCCCCCGAATAGATTTTGACCAGACTGGCGGTTGTCTCTGCCACCCCGTCAATCAAGCCGATGTACGCCATGCGCACACCCAACACATTGGAAAGAAAGAGCGGAATGAGATAGACGAGCATCTCCGATGAAATATCTGTCAGGAAAGATGTGGCAGTAACGATCCAGATGTTCGAATGTAACCTGAACAGTTTATTTCTCATCTTTCCGCCTTTGCTTTTAGTCCTTCCTGCCAAAATAGCCAAACGCGATCAGCACTGCAGACATCAATGCGGTGGCAATGCCGATCCGCAAAAGGTCATTGGTGTCCTTCACATCCAGTATTTTTTCGAGAAATTTTACGCCCATCACCAGCACGATCATGCTGCTTAATTTGGTTTTCAAGTCATACAGGTTATGCGCCAGCATCCAGTCCGGCAGGTCGAGTTTGCCAATGAATAACTCATACAAACTGACAGAAAAGATCAGCACAGCTGTCGCGATCAGGAAACCATCCACGATCTCGACAAACTCAACCGCAATGGATCTATCCATGCCAACGGAACTGAACACCAGATAGATGGTATTCACTGTCTTGAACGTCCCCCACAGAAAAGCCGCAACTGCCGCGAACAGCAAAGAGATCACACCAATCAATGCGAGATATTTTGATTTTTCAAGAATAAATTTCATAACCGCTTAGCTCCCATCATGCAAAATGTTGCAGGCAGGGATCCTGCGCTGCAACATTTTCTGTTTTCATTCACAGCCTGTCTCTAATGTTAGACACCGTCCCAAAGGTCTGTTTCAAAAAAAGCTGGATCAAACAAATCTTCGGGACATTCTGCTAAAAACTTATTCATCGCTGTGCATTTGGCGGTATAGCGCCCGCAAATTGCGCCGGTGCAATGTCTCAGCCAGACCCCCAAGGTGCACACGGCTCTTTCCGCAGCTTTCGATGGTGATGGTCTCGAGAAATTCATCCACATCCTTGCGCTTACCGGCTGATTTGACTGCCTTTTTGATATTATTGAGATAATTGGTATTCTCTTTGACTGCCGCGTCAATCTCACCGCGCAGGATGATGTCGCCATGTCCCTGGATGATGTTCTCAAGTCCCAGTTTTCCAATACGCTTGATCGAAGCGAGCATTTCATCTATGTCGCCATCCACAATGTAAGGCAATGACATAAACGCATCACCCGCAAAAAGCACGCGGTCTTCTTCAACCAGGACGGAAATACCATCCTCACTATGGCCAAAGGCTTGGGAGAAAATTAAATTCTTCTTACCTACGCGCATAGTTAACTCACCCGAGTCAAAGGTCAAGTGTGGGGGAATGATCTTGACCTGCCGCAAGTTAGGATTCTGCTTGCGGGCTGCTTCCAACGAAGGAATACCATGCTCGATCAGCAATTCGCGGCATTTTGCGTGAGCAATCACTGTTGCACCAGGGAAAAAACAATTACCCCAGGTATGATCGGCATGATAATGCGTGTTGATCACATAACGCACCTGCACGCCCAACTCATGTTCGATAAACTCGCGCATACCCAATGTTTCCTCAGGCAGAGCCAGTGTGTCGATCACCACCGCCCATTGGGGACCCACAATAACCCCTGCCGTTACCTGCGCATACACTTCACTTTGGAACCAAAAAACATTTTCAGAAACTCGCTCACGATGCATATGTCAACCTTATTTAAGAATTTATACTGTATTGTTAATAGCACAAATCAGGATTAATTACAAGTTGTATATACAACTTGTAATTAATCCAAAACCTCCCCTTTATTTACATATCCAGGAAAACTTATACATTCCGGTTTCTTTTCCTGATCTCTTTACAAAACTTATTTCCACACAGCGCATGAATCAGGGTGATATCCCCGCGTTTTAATGGATCCATGTAACATGTCCATTATAATGCGCCACATGGAAAATCAAAAACAGCCATTTTGGACCGGCGACTCGTCCATTCTCCTTGGCGGATTTTTCGTCACTATTTTCCTCATTATTTACATCTGGTGGCCGTTGGCGGAAGAATATCTCGCCTATGTGGATTGGAACGGACTCTGGTGGCTTTATATGGACTGGCTGCTGCTTGGGATATTCTTTTTCATGTCCATCACCATCGTGGCGCGCGCAAATCTCAAAACTGATCTACTGATCGTCTTCGTTGGCATCTGCGGCGGGTTGGCAATTGAGTCATGGGGCACACAAACCAATCTCTGGCACTATTACACCGCTGAACGCCCGCCTTTGTGGATCATCCCTGCCTGGCCTATTGCATCCCTATCGATTGATCGAATCACGCGCTTTTTATTATCCATCGACCGAATGGAGCATGCAACATTATCCATTTTCAAACCCCTCTACTGGCTCATCTTCGTAACCTTCCTAATTCTTATGCTGTTTTTCGTCTCCCCAACTTTTGACAAATCCCATACCTGGCTGTCGGTGATATTGTGCATCCTGCTCATCCTGACCCCCACCGATTACCGCTTTGCTGTGCTGACTTTTATCGCAGGCGCGGGTCTTGGCTACTTTCTTGAAGTGTGGGGCACAACCCGCGAGTGCTGGACCTACTACACGTATCAAACGCCGCCTCTATTTGCTGTCCTTGCGCACGGCATGGCGGCTGTTGCATTCTGGCGGGCGGGAATGTTAGTAAAGATCGTGCGGGGGAAAGTCCGTTTGTAGCAGTGGAAAAATTTTTATAATATTCTCCCTCCAACTAACTGAGCCTTTGGCTGGAGAGCAGAGGCTCCTGATCTTGCAGTCGAAACCACAGCCAGACCCTCTTGACAGGCAGAAGAATCGGTATAGAATGTGACCAGCAGGTCATATGACCAAGAGGTCACATTTATGCCCAAACAAACATTCCTTAACCTTCCCGAAGAAAAAAGACAAGCCATTGCCAATGCTGCGATCGATGAATTCGCGGAGTTTGGATTCGAGGCTTCATCCATCAACCGGATTGTAGCGAACAGCAAAATTTCTAAAGGCAGTTTCTATCAATATTTTGAAGATAAGATGGATGTTTTCAGGCATTTGATGGATATACTCGCAAATGAAAAGATCGAATTTTTTAAGGGAAGGCATCCGCCAAGTACCGGTCTGGATACCTTTGGGTATTTTCACTGGATGATCAAAACGGGCATGGAATTCAGTTCCACCCGCCCGCGTCTTGTCCAAGCCATTAGCCGTGTTTTACTTGTGGAAGGTATGTATTACGGGAAAGAATTTGCTGAATATCACCAGATGACAACCGATT
>JAIFNG010000012.1 GCA_020047815.1 Anaerolinea sp. | reverse complement strand
ACAAGGCAATTGTTTTTTATTAAATTTCAGTGGAAAACCATCTGTACTTCAGGCGCCAGCCAGTTTGCTGTTTGAAATTGGGATTTGTTTGGATAATCCTCTATTCCACTTTTTTTCCAGAATCGAGCCAGAAAATGGCGAAAAAGCCGGATAGAAGAATCAGTCCAAAAAGAGTATTTGCCCAAATAGGGGGAAGGGACAAGGCAATAAATGCCAGGCAGTCTATCAGAATTGCAACCAGATGCATGATCAATACAGATCGTTGTGGAGACATTCCCAGACCCACCAAACGATGATAGGTGTGGTCCCGGCTGGCTTTATAAATAGGCATATATCTGCGCAGCCGGGAAATGGTTACCAGTGTGGTATCAAAAATGGGAATACTGAAAAGCAGGATTGGAACGTACCAGGAAGACGCCTGTACCAGGTTGGGTGGATTGTACATAAGCGCGAGCGCCGCCAGTGTGAAACCGAGCAGTTGAGCGCCAGAATCACCCAGGAACAAACGGGATAGTGAATAGTTAAAGTAAAAAACACCGACACATGCGCCAAGTAAAATTGCACTTAATAACATCAGGGCTTCCTGCCCCGCAGAAAATGTGCCGAATAATAAAAATATTGCTGTGATTCCACCCAAACCGACTGCCAGACCATCCATGCTGTCCACCAGGTTGAAGGCATTGGTAATGCCAATGACCCAGAGGAAGGTAAAGAACAGGTTTAAATATGTATTCCCAAGAAAGTGAATTTGAATACCTTGCGAGATTAATAATAAAGTTGCCAATGCCTGTCCAAGCATTTTCCAGGGAGCTATAATTCCGTTGATGTCATCCCAAATACCAAATACCAGGATGATCACAGAAGCTAGAATAATTGGCGTAACAGGGGAGGTCAGGATACCGCTCACTGCACTGCCCAATACAAGTACGAAAAAAATTATTAACCCCCCGGCCCGCGGCATGGGTAATTTATGAATTTTGTGGGCTTCACTTCCCGGGTCGTCGATCAAACGGAATCGCCAGGCCAGGGAAATGCAAATTGGTGAGGCGGCAAAGGAAAATAAAATTGCCAAAATAGTTGTTGTAATAATTTGAAAAACCATCATCTACCTTATCCATACAATATCTGCAAAAATCAAAGAAGGGTATTTTCCTGTATATTTGCGGGAACGCGCGCCAGGGTCCACAAGTTATTTATCATTGGAGAATTCATGCGAAATGAAATATTTCCGGTACTTTTTACCGGGCAGGAATTGGCAAACCCGTCCAATTATACGCTAGTTCCGTTCAGGCGAATTGCATCCTGACGAGTCTATCACCAAGCCCGCTGTACTGGTAAAATCGTTTCCATGCCTTTTCGTCGAATTATCATATCCATCAACTTAATAATCTGTTTTCTGATGACAATCATGTCTGTCTCCTGTACACCAGGTGTAAACCAGTCAGTAGTCTACCCAACGTACGACCCATTTCTGCCGGTTGACCAGGTAACGCTTGTCGCCGGCAGTCCTCCTGTTGCTGAGCTGACAAATTCTCCTTTGCCATCCCCTGCCCTACGCGAACCAACCCCTACCCGCGCGCAGCTCTCTGTTGAGATTCCAACTCAAATCCCTGCTGATCAGCCATTAAACACGCCTACTCCTGACGCAGCGCGTGCCCTTCCAACCCCCCGCCAGGAAGCGGACCAATATATGGTGCAGGATGGTGATAGTTTGGGTTTCATTGCCGAGCGATACGGTATCAGCATCAAGACCCTGATGGAAGCCAATAACATCACAGATGCAGATTTGCTTTATAGCGGTATGTTGTTAAACGTCCCTGCGCCAAACCCGGGGGATGCGGGACCTTCTTTCAAAGTAATCCCTGATTCGGAACTGGTATATGGTCCTGCCGGAGTTTTTTTCGAGATCAGGAGTTTTATTGACAGCCAGAATGGGTACCTTGAAATGTATGAACAGGACGTGAATGGATTTGTATTATCTGGTTATGAAATTGTTTGGATCGTTGCCCGAAATTATTCGGTAAACCCGCGTTTGCTGCTGGCTTTACTTGAATATCAAAGCGGCTGGGTTACCAACTCCAACCCTTTTAATACATCCTATCCGATGGGATTGGCAGATGAGGACCATTATGGTTTGTATCGCCAGCTTACGTGGGCAGCGGATACTTTAAATCAAGGCTATTATCTTTGGAAGGCGAATGCTATATCAACCTGGGTGATGAATGATGGAACAGTTGTCCCGGTGGATCCAACCATCAACGCCGGGACAGCGGCTGTGCAGTATTTTTTTTCAAAACTGGATGACCGTTCAACATGGGAAACGGATGTCAGCGGCACGGGGTTGCTTCTTTCCTATTACGTTTTCTTCGGCAACCCATTTGATTATGCCATTGAGCCATTGGTCTCCCCCTCGGTGGTTCAGCCGACCATGAATTTGCCTTTTAGCGAAGGCGAAACATGGTATTACACTGGCGGACCGCACGGGGGCTGGGATTCCGGGTCGGCATGGGCTGCACTTGATTTTGCCCCTCCAGGTGAAAATGGCTCCTGTTTGGCAAGTACGTTGTGGGTTACGGCACTCGCGGATGGGCTTGTCCTGCGTGCTTCCAACGGTGCATTGATCCTGGACCTGGATAATGACGGCTATGAGCAAACAGGCTGGGTCATTTTGTATATGCATGTTGCCGAGGAAGGTCGAATTGAGCCTGGTGAGTATCTCTTTGCAGGGGAACGCATTGGGCATCCATCCTGCGAAGGTGGGGTTTCCAATGCCACTCATATTCATATTGCGCGCAAATATAATGGTGAATGGATCGCTGCCGATGGACAAATGCCCTTTATCCTTGACGGGTGGGTTTCCAGCGGGGGGGGCAGGGAATATGACGGTTATCTTACTCGCGGCACCCTGACTATTGAAGCTCTGGATAGCGCGAGCGAACTTAACCAGGTTTATCGATAATTCATTTAGGATTAATCCAGACGGATATAATACAACCATCTATGTCTCGCATTTTCATCATTGTGGCCATCCTGTCATTGACGCTGTCCGCCTGCGCCCCTGCTTCGATTTCAATTTGGGGAGTGGCACAGACTCCCACACCGGATTCTTTAAATCCAGTCATGCCTCTTTTCGACCCCTTTGTTGTTCAAGATAGTCCGATAATTTTTCCGACTTCAACCACTCCGCCCCGGATCGAAACAGAAACCGCCTACACACCCACGCCCACCGCCACCCCCAATGGGGCATCTTCAATAATGGCAGAGTCCACCAATACTCCACTTCCATTATTTGAGACTGCTCCTTTCCTGTATTATGCCCAAAGCGGAGACATGCTTTCAGCCGTCGCGAATAGATTCGGGGTGGAAGAATCCGAGATCATATCAGACGCCGACCTGACCAGAACCACGTTAATTGACCCCGGTACTCTGCTTATCATCCCCAACCGAATAACTGAAGAGCTGTCGCCGAACATTCAAATCATGCCCGATGCCGAGGTGATCTTTTCTTTCACTGCCGCTGATTTTAATGTGGAGGAGTATGTCCAACAATCAGGCGGTTACCTGGCAAAATTCAAGGATTACCTTGGTTCCACAGGCTGGATCAATGGGGATCAAGCCATTGCTCGTCTTGCCATTGAAAACTCCATCAATCCGCGCTTACTGCTTGGATTGCTTGAATTTGAAGGCCGTTGGGTGCGTGGACAGCCTGTAGACACCCTTCATACTGATTACCCAATGGGTTTTGATGACTATCACTATAAGGGCATGACCATACAAATGGTGTGGGCGATCAACAATATGGCAATTGCCTATTATGGTTGGCGGGCGGGCACATTGACACACCTGGTATTCCCCGATCAAAGCACACTCCGGATTGACCCGCGTTTGAATGCCGGCACGGTAGCCATACAATATTTATTTTCACGTGAACACAGCCGCTCGCAGTGGGAGCAGATCATTGATCCAACTTCCGGCTTTCCTGCCATGTACCTCGAAATGTTTGGTGATCCCTGGTTTCGTGCAGATGCAATTCCCCCAATATTTCCAGCTGCGTTAAACCAGCCCACGCTGGCTCTTCCTTTTGAGCCCGAAGTGGAGTGGAGTATGACTGGTGGTCCCCATAATGCCTGGGGACAGATCAACCCCGCCATCTATGACACAACCCACAGCGTATTTGCTGCCATTGACTTTGCTCCATCCACTGATCATGGCGGATGCGACCCGACCCCAACCTGGGTGACTGCTTCTGCACCGGGACTGGTAGTGCGTTCCAATAATGGCGCTGTGATGGTGGACCTGGACGGCGATGGTTACGAGCAAACCGGCTGGAACATACTTTATATGCATATTGCCAAGGAAGACCGGGTCCCCCTCGGTACATGGCTTGAGGTCAATGATCGGATTGGGCACGCATCCTGCGAAGGCGGCGTTTCAACAGGCACGCATCTCCACTTTGCCAGGAAGTATAACGGGGAGTGGGTTACGGCAGACGGACCAATTCCCTTTATTATGGACGGTTGGCGTGTGGTGGCGGGTGAAAAGGCATACGAAGGAAAACTGGTTCGGGGTGATGAAGTTGTCCTTGCCGATCCTGTTGGGCAAAAATGGTCGAATATTTTCCGCGACAAACCTGAAGATGAAGAATAATTGGTTTACCAAAACAGGTCGACGGGTAATTGCAGGTACGTTGGTCTTCATATTTTTTCTTTCATCTTGTGACCTTGGTGTTGCGTATACCCCGCCTGTACCGGCCGCTACTCCCGGCATGGGCATCCCCGCTTACCAGAAAACTCCATTGCCGGTTCGTAGAACCTATGCTCCTGGTGAACTGGTGGATTACATTGCTCAAACCGGCGATACCCTGCCTGCGCTCGCCGCACGATTTAATACTACCGTGGACGAAATCTTTCAGGCTAATCCACAGATCCCGAAAGATGCGACCACCATGCCGCCAGGCATGCCGATGAAAATTCCCATTTATTTTCTCGCGCTGTGGGCAAGTCCCTTTCAGATACTTCCAGACAATGCATTTGTCAATGGACCGACTGTGATCGGATTTAATACATCTGCCTTCCTGGAATCCCAGCCGGGATGGTTAAAAAATTACCGTGTATATGCCAGCGGTAAATGGCGCACCGGTGGAGAGATTGTTGATTTTGTCGCCATCAATTACAGTGTCAATCCGCGCCTTTTGCTTGCAATCCTCGAATATCAGGGTGGCGCGCTGACTCAACCTGAACCGCCTGTAAAAAGGAATCTGCTCGGTTTCACTCGCAGGTATTGGGAAAATCCGTACCTGCAGCTGGTCATTGCCGCGAATACCCTTAATAACGGTTATTATGGCTGGAGGATGGGGCAATTACTGGAATTTGAAGGGCTTGATGGAATCCTTATTCGCCCGGATCCCTGGTTGAATGCTGCCTCGGTCTCACTTCAATATTATTTTTCCTGGATGCTTAAGGGCGATGATTACACCCACGCCATTGGTCCCGAGGGGTTGATTCAGACCTACGTGGATCTTTTTGGCGACCCTTGGAATGATTCCACGGTCATCATCCCCGGCAGTTTACAGCAACCGGAACTTCAACTTCCCTTTCAGACCGACCAGACCTGGTACTACACAGGCGGACCTCATACCGGCTGGGGCACAGGCGAGCCCCTCGCTGCTGTTGATTTTGCACCGCCCTCAGATAAGTCGGGTTGTTTCATCGCGGAAGAAAAATACTATTCGATAGCCATGGCTGATGGTCTCGTGGTACGTTCTGCCATTGAAGGCGTGGCTCTTGACCTTGATAAGGACGGCGATGAGCGTACGGGCTGGGTCATTTTCTACCTGCACCTTGCCACCCGCCAGCGCGCCCCTCTTGGATCAGAATTGAAAAAGGGTGACCTCATTGGTTATCCCTCATGTGAAGGCGGGCGTGCCACGGGTTCGCATGTTCACCTTGCGCGGAAATATAATGGGGAATGGATCATGGCTGATAGCAGCATCCCTTTAAAGATGAGCGGATGGCTTACGCATGATGGCACTCGTGAGTATCTGGGCACTCTAACAAAACAGGGTTCTGTTGTTATCGCCAGTGAATTTGGAGAATCCTTCACATCGATCAGCGGCAGTTACCCATAAATTTTTATTTTGAAGCTGCAGACCCCCCCACAATTGGGGGTGCCGCCAGGTGTATTAGGTGTATTTTACAGAGGCCGGAAGAGTGTGGCAGTTGGAAAACCGCCAATCAAGGTGATTGTTGGAACCATCGTTGTCGGCATTGATTCAGACAGTGGTGTGATGTTGCGCTTTTTTGGTTAATAATGCTCCCTGACGTGAAAAATAAAAAAAATCTCGAGACTTTCACTCCACAAAAAAACACACAGGCGGATAAACCTGTGTGTTTTTCAATTTCCTGATTACCCATTACTCGTATGCCAGCGTATCTCTCACCGTTAACCTCGACGCCCGTCTTGCAGGCAGCGCGCTCGCAAGCGTACCAAGCACGATGGTGAATATCAGCCATGCAATAACTCCGTTCACGCCGTAGACCGTGGGCATGGGTGCTGTCAGGATTGCCATACCCACCCCGTAGCAAAGTACATTTGTGATCGGTAATGAGACGAGGATGCTGACCGCCCAACTAATGATGCCGATGACCATTCCTTCGACGATCACAATGGATTGAATATCCAAATTAGATGCGCCGATGGCTCGCATTACGCCGATCTCGCGTGTGCGTTCGAGCACATTTATGCTCATGGTTCCCATCAATCCCAGCCCGCCGACAACAGCGATCAGACTTGCCATCACCAGCATAAAATAGACGAGAATATCGGTCTGGGCTTTCTGGCTGTCGATAAACTCCACGCCCAATTGTGTTGAACTGATCTGGATCCCGCGAGCTTCAAACGCCGCTTGGACCTGGTCATTAATTCGTCTCTGGGTGGCTGCGTCGTGCTGTGAGGTGATGATGCGCAGGGAATAAGCCATCTCTGGTTCGCCAACCAATACGCTGAGATATTCATAATTGACATATAACAAGGGTGGGCTGACATTCCCCGAGATGCTGTAAATGCCGACAATATGCCAGTCTGTTTCCTTGCCGTCCGCTTCGATGGTGAGCCAATCACCGACCTTCAAATTCGGAAATATGCTGAGAAGGTGATTGCCGATAACAATACCGTTCTCATCACCAGGTTTTAGCCAGCGGCCCGCTGTGATGATCGGGTCGATCAATGTGGACGTGGAAGGAGGTGCAACGAAAAGGATCTGTGTGCCAGCCTCTTCATTGCCCATTTTGAGTGTACCTGGGTACTCCAGCCAGCCTTCTGCACTTTTTACGCCAGGAATACTCTCCGCGATGTTTGCCACCTTATCAAAGCGGTAGCCGTGATCAAATGAGATATTGATGTCCGCCAGGAAGTAACCTTGAATGTCCTCCATGACCTTGTCAAAGGAAGCCCATAGATTGTAGACGGCAATGAACACCGCGCCGCCCAGGACCAGAGTGAACAAAGTGATGCCGAGCCTTGTTTTACGCCTGAATGTGTTGCGTAGTGAAATGCGGATCGGGCGGGGGATTAGCACGGAATTCTGGTTGACTGAATCAATTTTTGGTTTGGCGTTGCCACCGAGACCATAATCACTGATCGCCTCACGTACTGTTACCCGCACACTGTTGTAAACCGGATAGACCGCAGCGAGCAGGGGCACGACCAGGGCAACGATTATCTGTTGCGCGAGTGTGGCTGGATATCCCTGGTATGGACTGGCGTAGAAATTCAACCATTCCGCCATTCCACTCCCGATAAATTGCGCCGCAGCATTTGCCAGCGGGATTGCAATTAACAATGCGCCCAGGCCAAACCCCAATATCAACACAATATACATGCCGGCGATCTGCGATGTACCGCCGCCCACGGCTTTCATGATCCCGATTTGTCGTGTCTGTTGGGTCATCAGCGCAGTGATGGTATTTACGATCAGGAAGCCACTTAGTAGAACAGTAAGATAGCCGAGTATGCTAAGAACAAAGAAAACGCCTTGTGTAATATTCCATGCAAAGTGGTGCCCAGGCTGATACACATTGACATAATATACTGTCGCGCCTGCGCGTTCCATGCGGTCTGCAACTGCTTGCGCTACCTCGGTTACATGCTTCTGATCGGTTTGTTTTTCCTGCACACTGATCGACAGCTTGTCATAACTGGAGGTGGAGCCGCCAAGCCATTCCAGGGTATCTGGTGTTACATACGCGAAGACGATCTGGGCAAGGTTATATGGAAAACCCGTTACTGCATGGGTATACCCCGCCATTTTTATTTCGCGGCGTCTGCCGTTCTCCAATTCAAGTACGATCGTGTCACCAGGTTTATAGTTAAGCGAGTATGCACTCGCATCCAGGATCGTTTCCTTATCGCCGTAAATGGGAATTGATGTTTCACCGGCAGCGGGCTTGAGCAGGTTCAGCGTCAGGTCATTTGGGTTTTCCAAGGCTGAAAATTGAATATCGACATAAGTTCCATCGGCGCGAAGAATGCGTGCGCTGGTGGTGCTTGCCCCTTCCACTGCATTCACGCCTGGCATACTGCGCGCCATTTTGACCATGTCATCATTCAGCGGGTAGGCATAAACTTCTGCCTCAGATGGGTTTGCAGAAAGATAATCGCCGTCCATGCTTTCAGTCATGTATAAACCGAGGTTGCTGTTGAAGCCGACTGCGAAGGTTCCTACCATGATCGTCATGATCGTAAGAAAGGTGCGTCCCTTGTTGCTCCAAAAATCAGCCCAGACTTTTTTCCAGCGCGAACTCATTGGATATCTCCCCGCTGGGACAGATTCTCGTCCTCATGCTTGTCCGCCATTTGGCTTAACGCCTCGCGTGCTGCTTCAGACTGATTTAGTAATTCCTTCAGTTGATCGTACCCAATGGCGAGGACTTCAACAGGGCCGCTCTCAGAGGCACGAATGGATGCCAGATGTTTCTTCTCGTGGAAAAATTCGATCTCACCAAAATATTTTCCCGCCCCAAGTTGAAGCGCCACAACATCTGATTGATTGGCACGCGGCAGGATAACCTCCACTGTGCCTTTGGCGACGACATAAAACGTATCTGCATTCGATCCTTCTGAAAGGATCATCGTACCCGCTTCATAGTGCTGTGTTTTTGCAGTGCGGGTGAGCTGAAGCAGTTGTGCTGTGGTTAGCGCAGGCATGGCTTTTGCCACATATTCGTTGACAATTTCGCCATCTGCGATAAGTGCTGTGCGGTGCGCGCGTTTAGCCAACGCGCTGTCGTGTGTGACGATAATAATGGTCTTGCCTTTCGCTACCAGGTCATTGAACAGGGAAAACACAGATTCTGCTGTCTTTGAATCGAGGTTGCCTGTCGGTTCGTCTGCGATCACAACGGGCGGATCATTGGCTAATGCACGCGCGATCGCCACACGTTGCTGTTGTCCGCCTGAGAGCGCCGTGGGGAGTTTGTGCGCGTGGTCTGCCAATTCGACCAATTCCAGCAATTGCATGGCGCGGTCATATCTTTCACGCATGGGATAGGTTCGACAGAAATCCATTGGCAGCATGATATTTTCGACCACGGAGATCATGGGTAAAAGTTGAAAGAATTGAAATACAACGCCGAGGTTCTTGCCCCGCCAACGCGCCATTTTATTCTCACTGAGCTTGTGTACAGCCGTATTATTTACCCAAACTTCGCCATTTGAGGGAATGTCAATGCCCGTGATCATATTCAGCAGGGTTGTTTTGCCGCTGCCTGATTTTCCGATGATGCTGACAAATTCGCCCGCATTGATCTGCAGATCCACGTTATTGAGTGCCTGAAAATCACCGACTGCGGTTTTGTAATATTTGTTCACTTCGTGCAGGTCGATCATTGGATGATTATCTGCAGCGCTGGGTGTTTTTTGAAAAAGTGCCATGTGGATAACTAGCCTTTCTTGCGAAGGTTTTTTCTGGTGATCATCTTCGCAAGTCTGGGCACCGGGACACAGGTTTTTTATGCCTGATACCCGGATGCCTGGGTGGTTTGCTTTTTAATTTTGGTGCAGGACGTATGTCTACTTCACAAAACTTACAACGGCGGTCATACCCCAGCGTATGGCGGGATTTGAATCTGTCAACAGGATGGTGACTTCATATACTACATCACCCTGATTTTCTGAATAATTCTGACTGATGGAGAACACATTGCCATTCAATTCAGTGTCAGGGAGTGCATCCAGCTTGACTGTAACAGGCTGCCCTTCTTCGACATTGACCACGTCAATTTCGGTCAGGTCGGTGGTTTTTACCACCCACTGCGAATCATCTGCGATGGTGATGACGGGTTCGCCTGATGCCGCAAACTCGCCCACTTTGAGGTCAAGATCGGTGATCACGCCAGGGAACGGCGCCCTGACTTCCGCATTTGCCAGCGCAGCGCGGGTGCCGGCGGTATCTGCCGAAAAGGATGGGTCTTGCAGGGCGTCATAATCTCTTTGGGCAAGGAGCAGGCGGGAATTGGAATTCTGCAGGGTGGATTCAAGTTCAAGCCATTGAATGGCTTTGCGATAGTCAGCCCAGGCGTCATCCAGTGCTTTTTTGAAAATTTTGGCTGTCCCCTTCACAACGCCGCTGTTCTTTTCGGCTTGGGTCTGCTCAAGGCTTCGATCACTTAGATTTTTATAAGGTTCGAAGTCTACGCGTGCCTTATCCAGCTTGACCAGCATCGCCTCGACTGCCTCGGAGGGTGTCATCCCGCTGAATTCCGAAGGGACATCATAATTGTCCATCTTGTACTGTGCGTCGCGCACTTCCTGATAGGCGGCGGTTAATTCCTGCGCGGCTTTGGCTTGGGCGCTTTCAAGGGTCTGGGCCTGGTCCGCATCGAGACGCGCGATCACATCGCCCGCCTTTACCTCACTACCCTCGGTGAATAGAACCTCGCTGACGAGACCGCTGGCATTCAAAGCCAGTTCCGTATAGTGAACTGGCTCCAACTTCCCTTCTGCAATGATGGTGTCATCCGCTACCACGGTTGGAACCTGGGTGGCCTCCGGGGTGGCTTGTGCTGAACTGCAGGCTGCCATGCTCAAGGCAAGAATGGTCAATATTAAGAATTTGATCTGTTTCATCTTGTTTTTCCTTTGATATTTGTACCCAAATTTGGGGTTGATTTCATGTTTATGTACGACTCAGTTACTTTTAGGTTGCAGTTTTGATTGTGTGAATCCGCGACCCAGGCCCTACTATAACGTGTAACTGAAAAAAAAGACTGTCCAAGTGGACAGTCTCAGGTAAATTGTGATTCGGCCGCTTATTTTTCCAGCATCATGCTGGCTTCTTCGTTGAGCCAGCGGCGGCCGTCACGGGCGAGTAGGTCGTAGCCTTCAGGTGGGCCCCAACTACCAGGTCTGTAAACAGCCAGGGATGGGGTCTGGTGTGTTTCCCAGGTCTGTAAAATTGGATCCATCAGCGACCAGGCTGTCTCCACCTCATCTGCGCGGGTGAAGAGGGATGCATCACCCTGAATGGCATCAAGCAGAAGTCTTTCGTAGGCTTCGGGGATGGCGGTTTTTCCAAACGCTTCTGCGTAATGAAATTCCATATCCACTGAACGGGTTTCGGAAACAGTGTCCGGCGCCTTAGCTTCAAAGCGGACATGCAGGCCTTCGTCTGGCTGCAGGTAAAGCACGAGCATGTTCGGTTTGGTGGTCTGCATGGGGAACATTGCAAGAGGTGGTTCTTTGAATTGGATGATGATCTGCGAATGCTTTTCTGCGAGATTCTTGCCTGAACGCAAATAGAACGGCACGCCTTTCCAGCGCCAGTTGTTGATGTAAAGCCGCATCGCCGCATAGGTGGGTGTGGTCGAGTTCGGATTCACCTCTGGTTCGCCACGATAACCCTTGTATTGTGCGCGCACTGTACTCGCCGATACCTGTTCAGGTGTTATGGGTTGGATCGCGCTCAGGACTTTTACTTTTTCATTCCGCAAATCACTCGCGCTGAAGGACGCAGACGGCTCCATGGCAACGAGGGCGAGTAATTGTAAAAGATGGTTTTGGAACATATCACGCAATACACCGACACTGTCATAAAAACCCGCACGATGTTCAACGCCAACTTTTTCAGAGACTGTGATCTGGACGTGGTCAATGTAGGTGCGATTCCAGATCGGTTCAAAAATTGTATTGGCAAAGCGCGTAAATAAAATATTCTGCACAGTTTCCTTGCCAAGATAATGATCGATCCGGTAGATCTGGTTCTCGTTGAGCGCCTTGTGGACTTGCTTGTTCAAGGTGACTGCAGAAGCCAGATCGGTGCCGAACGGCTTTTCAAGGATCACACGCCGCCAGCCTCCATTCTCGTGGAGTTGACCAGATGCGTCAAGATTGTCAATAATGATGGGGAAAACCGTGGGCGGAAGCGCCATGTAGAACATGCGGTTCGCATCACCATTTTCCAGGGAGGCAAGGGTATCGGCAAGCTTTTTGAAATCAGCGGTCTCGGTATATTTTCCTGTCATGTAATATAAACCGGACGCAAATACATTCCATTCCTCATCTGAAAAAGAGTATCCCGCATTTTCTTGCACGCCCTTGTGTAAATGTTCACGAAACTGCTCGTCGCTAAATGGTGTTCCGCCAAAACCGAGAATTTGGAATTTCTTCGGTGTTCGCCGCTTGCGGAATAAATTAAACAGCGAGGGGATCAGCTTGCGCTGGGTCAGGTCACCTGATGCGCCGAAGATGATGATCGTTGTCAATAAACCATTATTAGTGGGGTTGTTCATGGAACACCTTTTCGCCACAGTGAGGGGATTAATAACCAATAAAATGTTGTGTACATTATGACCGGGTTTATTCAGTTTTCTTGATGGCGTGCCCGCCGAACTGGTTTCGTAACGCCGCCAGCATGCGAGCGGGATAATTTTCTTCATCACGACTGGCGAAGCGCATTTGAAGCGCGAGGGTGATGATTGGCGCGGGCACGTCGAGATCAATGGATTCGAATACTGTCCAGCGCCCCTCGCCAGAATCCGCCACCCATGGCTTGATATCCTTGAGTTCGGTGTCTTCATCAAGGGCGTTCGCAGCGAGATCCAACAGCCACGAGCGGACAACGCTTCCGTTTTGCCAAATATGTGAGATCTGGGAAAGATCCAATCCAAATTCCTTTTTGGCTTTCAGGATTCCAAACCCTTCTGCAAAGGCTTGCATCATGCCATATTCGATCCCATTGTGCACCATCTTAACATAATGACCTGCACCGTGCGGGCCAACACGACCCCAGCCGGTTTCTTTTCCTGGGGCGAGAGTCTCAAAGATGGGACGCAGCTTTTCAGTCACTTTCTCATTTCCACCGATCATCAGGCTGTACCCTTCTGTGAGCCCCCAAATTCCACCGCTGGTGCCGCAGTCAACGAAGTCAATGCCTTTTTCTTCAAGCATTTTTGCGTGCATGATCGTGTCTTTGTAATTGGAGTTGCCGCCATCAATGATGATATCACCTTTGTTTAGCAAGGCTGCAGCCTTTTCAATTGTCTCCGTGGTGGTCTTGCCGGAAGGGACCATGATCCACACGACCTTCGGTGATGAGTTTACTTTTCCGATGACTTCTTCCAAAGAGAAGGCACCTTCTGCGCCAAGCTTGATGGCAGCTTCAACGGTCTCTTTTGTACGCGCATACCCAACCACACGATGTCCACCTCGTACCAGGCGGGTTGCCATGTTTAATCCCATTTTTCCCAAACCGATTAGTGCTAATTCCATTTTGTAAAACTCCTTTTGCTTACTAAATATCCGTGGGACGGGTTTGGAACCTGCCAACGTTTGTGAATAAAAATGTCAGGCTGCCGATCTGCCTGCTACAAAAGACTTCCTGCCTCTTCATCGATCAACCAGGTCAGGCTTCCATTTACCGGCGCAATTCGTTGGGCCGGAAGTTCCTCAGGCATATGTTTACTGCCTAATACCCTGCTGAGGGTTGCGGCTTTGGCTTTGCCTGCCACCAAAAAAATGATGTTTCTACTGCTATTTAACACTTTTGGGGTCAAAGTTACTCGGTTGGCTGGTCTGTCTTGATAATTTGCTGTGACTGCAAGCGTTGGCAGATCAGTCTCCACTTGGTAGTGGGGGAACAAGGATGCCGTGTGCCCATCATCGCCCATGCCGAGCAAAACAAGGTCAAAACGCGGCCATGCGAGGGGTGGCTCAGAGAAAGCCTTCAAAATGCATGCATACTCCCTTGCAGCAGTACCAGGATCGAGTTGGGAAGGGATGCGATGAATATTTTCTTCGGGGATGGCTATTTTATCGAACAATACTTTTTTGGTCTGTCCATAGCTGTTCCCTGGGTCTTCCACGGGCACACATCTTTCATCTCCCCAAAAAAAATGGACGTGGTGCCAGTCAACTTCATTTTGAAATTGGTCTCCCAGTAATTCATAAAGCCGCAGGGGTGTACTACCGCCTGAAAGTGCGGCCAGAAAACGCCCTCGTTCTTTAATTGACTTTTTGGCGATCTCAATAAATGAACTTGCTGCGTACTGACTTAACTCACTGATACCTTTAAATGTTTTGATCATTATCCTTGCCGATTGTATCCTACTTGGACTAAAATTTGACGCATGACCCGGATCGATTTAAAGAAACTGCAATCTCTTCGCAAACGGACCTTTCATCTGCCTCCCGCAAAACGGCTTTCCTCCCCATCCCAGGCATTGACCTTCGTCAACACGCATGGCTTTATCTATTTTTGGCCGATCAAAGGCATGGACCTGCCCTCATTGTGGACAGCCGTCGCCGGAGATCGCCCTGTTGCTGATAAGCATGATGATCCGGGACATATCACCTGGGGCTGGAAGGATGATGCTCTGGATAAAAAGATATGGTATTACGCCAAAATATTACGTGGCAAAGCAACAATGGTCTCGCTGGATATTGCACCATTTTTTTATGCGCTCTCCGAAAATTATGGGGCTCCCGAAGAGGATTATTTGATTGCCTATCATGAGGGACGGTTAACGCAATCTTCAAAGCAGGTATATGAAACATTGCTCGATAACGGTGCACTGAACACATTAGACTTGCGCAGGAAGGCGAAACTATCCAACGCAAAGGATTCTGAGTTCAATAAGG
Organism: Anaerolinea sp.; assembly: GCA_020047815.1. GTDB lineage: Bacteria > Chloroflexota > Anaerolineae > Anaerolineales > Villigracilaceae > Villigracilis. Next base: position 1,070 of record JAIFNG010000012.1, on the reverse strand, counting down.
CATTGGAACAATTGCAGAAAGACTTTAAAATTCTTCCCGTCGGGGTGGCGCAGGCAGGTGCATGGAAATATTCACATGTTTACGAAATTACCACGCGCCATTTCCCTGCTCTCTCTGAACAGGCACGGAAGATTACCGAATCACAGGCGCGCGCGCAATTGCTCGAGTTATATTTTAGTATGCTTGGCGCTGCCCAACTGCGGGATGTGATGAAATTGTTTGGTTGGTCGGGCGAAATTACAGATCGTACATTGAATAAATTGCTTGAGCAGAATCTGTTGGTAAAAACCGACCACCCAAAACAGCTTGGGGAATGGATTGCCCTTCGGGAAATAATTTCATGACCCGCTGACCACAATAAAAAAAACAGCCTCGTGATTTCTCACAAGGCTGTTTTTTTTATTCGTACAAAGAAACGGGAGCCGCATACTTCGGCGCTTTTGTCATGCGCATGGCCTGCTCAAAAGCGCGTTTCTCCTTGCGAAGCGCGTCGATCTTGCGCTGAGCATGGGGCGAGAAAAAGCCCGCGTAGCGTTTTTGAAGTTCCGGTTTTTGCCAGTCGTTGCCGCCGACGTGTCCGCGGCAATTTGCGCTCCCACAACCACACTCAAACTCATCGTAGGGCATGGTGTCGCTCATGGCATAGTCGAAGCAAACTTCTTCACCTATTTTAATGTCTCGCATTGCAACGAGTCCGATCTGACCCGAAAGACCCGCATTCGGATTACAGGAATGATTGACATAATCTCCTTCGCCAATGGGTCGCGGTACCAGGAATAAACGATCTTCAACCTGGATGCACAAACTGCGATCACGTTCGGGAAGGTGGATAAAGGCGTCCCATTCATAAACGACGCCCCCGAAAACGGCTACGAGCTCACCCTTCTGGATGGACTCCAACGAATAGATTCCGTTTCCATTGCCATTGGCTTTCGGGCGGCCTTCCAATTTAGAAGACAGATACGAACTTGGTTGTTTTGACATTCATATAACTTCCTTTTCAGTGGATTAAAGATGAACAGCGCCCTCCCCGGTGGTCGAGCCGGGAAAAACGCCATTGATGTTTCAAT
>JAIFNG010000168.1 GCA_020047815.1 Anaerolinea sp. | reverse complement strand
CGGTGACGGCGAACGTTGGATCGATGTTGACCTTTCGCAGCAGCGCCTCTATGCCTACGCAGGCGATACATTGATGAACTCATTTGTTGTCTCAACCGGAACCTGGCAAACACCAACCGTGACGGGTAAATTCAACATTTGGATCAAGGTTCGCTCCCAGGCCATGACGGGTCCCGGATATTACCTGCCCGATGTTCCTTACGTCATGTATTTCTATAAAGACTATGGACTGCACGGCACATACTGGCACAATAATTTTGGCACACCCATGAGCCATGGCTGTGTAAATCTCACCACCCCCGATGCAGAGTGGCTGTATAATTTTGCGTCCGTTGGAACAGTGGTGAATGTGCATGATTAACCCACTGGCAACCCCGGGGCGCTCGCACCTGCCCAAAAGCTTGCCCCTCCCAAAAACCCGGTTCGCAATGACGTGAACCCTGGTAACGTAAAAAATGAAATCGGAAAAGATCTCGCGGCGTGATTTTTTAAAGTTGAGTGGGTTGGGGCTTGCGGGATTGTTTATACCGCCGCTGGATCCTGGTCACCCGTTCACCGGCCTGCAGGGACGGGTCACCACGCGCATGATCTGGATGTATGATCGTCCATCCAGCGAGGGGACACAAGTGAAGTTCTGTCAGCGTGATTCCCTGTTGAATGTCACCAACACAGCCATCAGTGAAGATGCCACGTCCCACAATCGCATCTGGTACCAGGTCGGCTCCGAAGGCTTTGTCTATTCTGGAAATGTCCAACCCGTCCGGACGGTCTTGAACACGCCGCGCACCGACATTCCGCAGACCGGCTTGCTGGCTGAGGTCAGTGTGCCCTACACCGACGCCCACGAAATCCCCGACAAAACATCCAAAGTGGCATACCGCATGTACTTTGAAACCACGCACTGGGTCATGTCTGCTTCGACCGACACTGATGGACAGATCTGGTATCAGGTGCGTGATGATAAATTCAACAAATTATATTTTGCACGCTCCGCACACCTGCGGTTCATGACAGAAGAGGAAATTGCACCCCTGTCTCCAGATGTGCCAAATGCTGACAAAAAAATACAGATCCGGCTGGAAGTGCAGCTCATGATCGCGTACGAATATGACCAGCCGATATTTGCGTCCCCGGTCTCCACAGGCGGTGTTTACCGCGTCGGCACATACACCACACCCAGGGGTGCGTTCATTACCTCATATAAACGTCCGTCCCGTCACATGGCGGCAGGCGACATTACCGCCAGCGGATTTGACCTGGCAGGTGTACCCTGGGTGCAATACATAACCGAAAGTGGGATTTCCCTTCATGGCACCTTCTGGCATAATGACTTCGGACGTCCCCGCTCACATGGCTGCATCAACCTTTCAACGCCAGCTGCAAAATGGCTGTATCGCTGGACCTCTCCACAAGTTCCCCTCAACAAGGAGTTTTCCTTCGGAAAAGTGGGCACCAGGGTCGAAATTGTTTTGTAAGAATATGGATGTAAAGAAACGTCTGCAATGAACATGATCAGTACAATTTCCCGCCGTGACTTTTTGAAAATATCCGCCTCTGGCGTGCTCGGGCTTGTTCTATCCGAACTGGGCCTGGACCACGTGCTGGCGGCTCCTCCCGCCTCTCAGGGTCGCATCACCTGGAGCGGTGTTCCGCTTTACGACTCGCCCTCCTTCCAGGCAAAGGAACTGCATCTTTTTGGACTCGACCAGGTCGTTGAACTCAAAGCCGAGGTGGAAGGCGAAGCCGGCAATCCGTTCAACAAAACCTGGTACCAATTGGATGGCGGCTACACCTACTCAGGCTGGCTGCATCCTGTCGAAACAAAATTCCAAAAGCCCGTCTATGACATTCCCGCCGGGGGACAGCTCGGCGAGATCGTTGTCCCAGTCAGCGAGACACGCCTCATTCCATTTACCAACGGGAAAAAAGGCTACCGTCTGTACTACGGAACCACGCATTGGGTGACAAAAACCATCGTCACTCGCGCAGAAAAAAGTATCTGGTATGAAATTTATGACAGCGAGATCCAAAAATCATTCTTTGTCCCGCATTACAATATGCGCCTCATACCGAACGAGGAACTGACCCTGCTTTCACCAGATGTTCCCGAATCAGAGAAGTTGATCCACGTCGATCTCTCCACCCAACTGGTGACTGCCTTCGAAGGGGATGGGATGGTGTTCTCCTCACGCTGTTCGAGCGGTTCAAAAGGGACGCGCACACCGACAGGCGATTTCCTCACCTATCATAAGGGTCCGTCTGTACACATGAACAATCAGGACGAGGATGTAAAAAATCATTACGACCTGCCTGGCGTGCCGTGGTGCACCTTCTTCACCGGCTACGGCAACGCCTTCCACGGGACATACTGGCACAATGATTATGGACGTCCCCGCAGCCACGGCTGTGTGAATTTACCCTCAGGGGATGCAAAATGGATCTATCGTTGGAGCAGACCCAACGTCCCAATTGGTGAGGATTATCTGCACCTGCCCGGCGAAGGAACACGGGTGCAGATCGTGTAATTCAACAGGTGCAGGAACAGGTTCCTGCACTCCCAAAACTTAACAGGAGAGAAAATGAACCCCGCTTTTCAATACAACCAATATTTACTCAAACGGCAGGTATTTGCGCTGGCAGGAAAGTTCCGTTTCTTTGCACCCGGCGGAAAACTCGTATTATTCAGCGAGCAGAAAATGTTCAAACTGCGCGAGGATATCCGCGTATATTCAGACGAAAGCAAGGCGCAGGAAGTGCTGATGATCAAGGCCCGCCAGATCGTTGATTTCTCAGCCGCGTATGATGTAGTGGATGGCGCCACAGGTCAAAAGGTGGGCGCGCTTCGCCGTAAAGGCCTGGCATCCATTCTGCGCGATGAATGGGAAATTCTGGATGCAGGCGATGCCGTCATCGGCAAATTATTTGAAGACAGCATGGGCATGGCTTTGCTGCGCCGCTTCCTCAGCAATCTCATTCCACAAAATTATGACATCACCCTCGGCGCGGACCGCGTGGCTGACCTCAAGCAAAATTTCAACCCCTTCACCTACGAACTGAACATTGATTTCAGCATGGACACCACCCAGCGATTGGACCGCCGCCTGGGGCTTGCCGCGGGCATTCTGCTGGCCGCCGTGGAAGGCCGCCAGAGTTAATTTTGTCATGCCTATCCAACCTCTCTTTGCCGGTCTTGTGATCGATGAACTTGGCAGCCCCGCCGAAACAGCATTTATTGGCACGGAGCCATGCTACGTCGTGAACGATTCTGGATTCCGCCGCCACATCCCTGCCGCGCAGATCGACCGCGCTGTTCTGGCGCAAATGGCTGAAATGATGAAAGGCAGTGAAGATATCCTTTCAGCACAAACCGCCAAAATGCTCGGGCAGGATGACCCTTTCTCAAAAGCGCTTATCGAGCAGCAGCTCAAAAATATCGAGCAGCAATTTGAAACATTGATGCAGACCGGTATTCCAGAGGATATGCGCGCCTACCTCGGCATGATGGGCTTCAAAGTCATCATCAACTATCATGGTGAAATTGTGCGTGTGGAACAACCCGGTACTGCCGGCGGGGGGGAAGGGGAGTAATCCCTCACATTTTTTACCCGACTGATTTCGGAAGTCTTTACCGGACTTCCGAAATCTTGATCGGGGCATCGGGGGCTTAACTGAATTCTGATATAATTTTATGTATGAATCCAAAGAGATTTTTTATTATCCTTACATTAATAAGTTTGCTTTTGCTTGGGTTATGGCTTCCCGCAAACGCCGCGCCCGGTATGCAGCAGATCATTCCCACAGCCACACCCGGCGCAGATGGACGAATTCTTTATGTGGTAGTCCCGGGGGATAGCTGCTTCCGCGTGGCAGCGATCCATGGCATCACAGTGGATCAACTCCGCCAGTTAAATTCAAAATTGGATGAAAATTGCAACCTGATCGAAGGGCAGGAACTGCTGATTGGCATTATTTCCCTGGCAGGCACACCAACCGCCGGGCCATCTCCCTCCCCTGCCCCGCCCACCGCTTCGCCCACACCTTTTACTGGGACAACTGAAATTTGTATTCTGCTTTTTAACGACATCAATGGGAACGCGCTGCGGGAAGAGACAGAACCCGCTGTTGCGGGCGGCGCTGTCAGCGTGACTGAAAACAACGGGGAATATTCCGCCGCCCAGGACACGGTCATCCCCGCCGACCCCGAGGCATATCAGGGGATCTGCTTTTCAAATGTTCCTGAAGGCAATTACAACATTACCGTGGGTGTCCCCGAAAACTACAACCCGACGATGGCACTAAACTCCTCTCTTGACGTCAACGCCGGCGACCGCGCCTTTGTGGATTTCGGCATCCAGTCGAAGGACATCGTGGCGGATGCCGGTGCAACTCCCCAAAACGAACCAAAGACATCCCCTCTATTCGGCATTATCGGAGGCTTGCTCCTGTTGGGAGGCATCGGACTGGGATTTTACGCATGGCAGGCAGGCAAGCCTGAAAGCAAGTTATCAGGCGGAAGCGGCATGTTGAAAAAATAAAAATCAGCGGATGAAATTATCCGCTGATTTTTATTTGAAAAGTTTTCCGATGAACGGGGGAAAATCCAAACTCGACAATTGCTTTGCGGTGCGCCAGCGATCCATATCCCTTGTGTCGCGCAAAGCCATACTTCGGAAAATGAGAGTCCAATTCGATCATCAACTCATCACGCGCTGTCTTTGCAAGAATGGAAGCTGCTGCAATAGTCAGGGAACATTGATCTCCCCTGACCAACGCCGCCTGTGATATGTCCAATTCAGGGAGTTCGAGACGAAAATCTGTCAGCAAAAAATCGGGAAAAAACTGCATTGATTCCACTGCACGGCTTGCGGCAAGCCGGGTGGCGGGCACAATTCCCAATTCATCGATCTCGTCTGCCAGGGAAAAGCCAATACCCCAGGCCCGTGCCGCCTGTTTGATGCGTGGAGCAAGTTGTTCACGCCTGCGGGGACTCAACTGTTTGGAATCTCGCACCCCGCTCAAGGCTCGCAGGAGCAGGGGGTTGTCCTCTGGCAGGATCACCACCCCCACACACACCGGTCCCGCCAGGGCTCCGCGCCCCGCTTCGTCCAGCCCGGCAACATTTCGATGGGTAAGCCAGAGTTTTTTTTCGTGAAAAAGGTCAGGGCTTGAGATCATATCTGCCGCGCAGGGCATTGCTGTGAATTCGAAAAATATCCCCGATCATCCGCAAGGCATCACGAACCGCATTCACTTTACTGTCTGAAGCAAAATACCAATGCACGGGAAGTTCCGCAACCTTCATGCGCTTTCGGCGTGCAAGGTATAGGATCTCGATATCAAAGGACCAGCCGCCGAGGGTTTGCTGACGAAAGAGTTTTTCAGCTGCTTCAGCCCGAAAACATTTGAAACCGCACTGCGTATCGTGTAATCCGGGCAGGATCAACAACCGGATTACCAGGTTGATCGCGCGCCCGCCCCAATGACGATAGGAGGGCTCGTTATAACGTACTGCACCCGGCGCTTCACGGGACGCGATGACCACATCAAAACCAGTTAAAACAGGGGGCAGGAATTTTTCCACTTCGCCAATGGGCATGGACAGGTCGGCATCGCAGATAAACCGATATTCCCCGCGCGCCTCCAGCACACCACGCCGCACAGCATTGCCCTTGCCGGCCTGCTCCTCGTGTAGAACAATTAAGTTGGGCTGGGTCAAGGCAAATTCACCTGCCAGTTCCAGTGTGCGGTCTGAACTGGCGTTTTCAACCACAATGACTTCAGCTGAATATGGCTGCTTTTCAAGAAACGCAAAGACCTGCCTCAATGAACGCGGCAGGCGAAGCTCTTCGTTATGAGCCGGAATGACGATTGATAGGAAGGGAGATGTCAAGGCAAATTACAAATTTAGATAAAGAATAATGACTAACCCAAAAAGAACACAAAGCTCAACAATTAACATGCCCGCCAGTAAAACGACCTGCGTATCTCCCAATCCAAAAAACTTCTTTTTTGCAGGAGCCTGCCGCGCTAATGCCTGCGGACGGGCTGTATCATCCCCATTGATATCCTGCGTGGCGGGTTGTTCACCATCTTCAAACGCAAAGCCAAGCTCGCTTGCAAATGGATTATCGTGTTCAGAAGCACTTCCATCGCGCTGGGAGAGGGATTGCGCAGGTATGGGTGTGATCGGCTTTAATTCCTCAGGGGGGGTGGGTTCGATAATGCGGTCTGCCAATTCTCGAATAAAGTCCGTCCGCCAGAGAGGGCGCGCCTGCACAAGCGAACTCGCAAATTGTTTGATCGCATCGCTTCGCACCACACGCACCACCGGACGAACTGAGTCAATTTGCGCGCCGGGGTCAGCCGCGATCAATACCGCCTCCACAGGGTTGGGCATCTCAACCTTCTGGATTTTCAAATACTTCTGAAAAACAGTCCCCAACTGGGCAACGCGGCTTATATAATTAATATTGGCTGGCAGTGCCTTCCCATCGTTATTGACGGTATTCCACTGATCGCCTTTTGCCTCAAAATTCCCCTTTGCATTTGTGACATAAATTACCCAGACGCCCCCCGCCCCCAGCAAAATAATGGGGATCACGATCTCGCTGTTCGGCAGGGTAAAATTACGAATTAACACAAAACCCTTCTCAAGCACGCGATCCAATTGTGCGATCACCGTCTTTTGGGCTTCCAATTCGGAAAACCAGCTTAGCCCATACTTCAGGGTTCCCTGAACACGGGCAATAATATTGATGTTGCCATTGGCATCTTGTAGGGAGGTCTTATCAATAATTTTCATTGGTGTTCACTTTAACAAAACAGGGATATTCTCAAATTCGCCGTGGATCACGCATCCACAGCGTGGCGATTAAATAAACAACAACTGCCGCAATCCCATGGTAATTTTAGCACATACGGGTTAAATCGCAGAGACAGGGGATTCTAAAACAGCGGGTAACAAGATCCATTACACTGTTGATATGCAGCCTGTCTTGCGATCAAGTCCAAAATAGCCCATGGTTCACTTCATATGGGACACACCTCCGCCTCTTACCCAAACCTGCCCATTATATAATCTTCGGTCTTCTTTTGTTTTGGCGTGGTGAACATTTGCCTGCCTTCGGCATATTCGATCAACTCGCCCGTCAGAAAAAATGCTGCATGATCAGCAGTCCGCGCGGCTTGTTGAATGGAATGCGGCACGAGGATCACTGTATATTCTTTTTTTAGTTCCAGCAGTGCAGCTTCCACTTTGCCGGTTGAGATCGGGTCAAGTCCTGAGGTGGGTTCATCGAGCAGAATGATCTGGGGCTGCAAGGCGATCACACGCGCAAGACATATACGCTGTTGCTGTCCGCCTGAAAGCGCAACCGCGGGGTCATTCAAACGATCTTTCACTTCCTCCCAAATGGCGGCAAGCTTCAAACTCCGCTCCACGGCTTCATCTAATTTTGATCTGCGTTTTTCGCCCGCGAGCTCAAGCGCATACGTAATATTCGCGCGGATGCTCATCGGCAGTGGAACGGGGCGTGCAAAGACCATGCCGACCTTGCGGCGCAGTGCGATGACATCCGTCTTCGGGTCAAGGATATTTTCACCGTCGATCAGGATCCTTCCCGTACTGGATTTGATCTCGGTCAAATCATTGAGGCGATTAAGGCAACGCAGCAGGGTCGACTTGCCGCCGCCCGCCGGTCCGAACAATACGGTCACAGCATTCTGACGAATTCCCATGGTAACGCCGCGCAATGATTCGGTGCCGTCGGAGTATTGGAGGGATAGGTTTTCTATGGTTATTTTGTCTACCATTGTCGTTTTGCTCTCGCCCGCGAACGGATGACCGTTGCGATAACATTCATGGTCAATACAAACACCAGCAGGACCAATGCCGTCCCATATTGAATTTGGATCGGCATTTCAGGCACTTGCGTGGAAATAACGAACAGGTGATATGGCAAAGCCATGGTCGCATCAAAGGGAGATTGCGGCAGTTGAGGAAGGAAAAATGCCGCGCCTGTAAAGAGAATGGGGGCAGTCTCGCCTGCCGCGCGCTCCAGGCCAAGGATGACACCTGTCAAAATACCCGGCAGGGCTTCCTTCAAAATAATGCGGCTGATCGTCTGCCAGCGGGTTGCCCCAAGGGAAATGCTTACAGTGCGGAAGGCCTGCGGCACAGCACGCAATGCTTCTTCAGAGGTGCTGATAATGACAGGCAAAGTCATAATGGAAAGCGTAAGTGATGCGGCAAGAATGGACGTGCCGAATTGCAGGAATAAGACAAATAATCCCAACCCAAACAATCCATAAACAACTGAAGGAATTCCGGCAAGATTAATGATCGCCAGGCGGATGAGGCGGGTCCATCGATTTTCTTTGGCATATTCCGCAAGGTAAATGGCTGCGGCAATTCCCAAAGGAACAGAAAAAAATGCCGTACCGAGGGTCAAATACAACGTACCTACAATGGCGGGTAGAATTCCACCCGCGCGCATTCCATCATGCGGAAAACCCGAAAGGAAATCCAGCGAAATGGCGGAGCCGCCTTTGACAAGAATAAAGGTGATCGTGCCGATGATCGGCAGCACGGTAAATAACGCCATTACTGTGATGGCGCTGAATCCAAGCCGTTGGACGGTATGACGGTTACGGGATAGAAATTTGGTCATCATGACAATATTCTCTCCGCCCGTTTCTTTGAGCGGAAGACAACAGATGATGCAATAATATTCACGACCAGCGAAATAATGAACAATACCATCCCAATAAAGAACAACACATGGTAATGCGTGCTCCCATTTGCGACTTCGCCCATTTCTGCGGCGATCGTGGCAGTCATTGTACGCACAGGGGAGAAAAGACTGCCGGGTTGTAAAGCCAGAACAGGCGCATTGCCGGTGACCATCATCACTGCCATTGTTTCACCAATGGCACGCCCCACGCCGAGCATGACGGCCGTCAACACACCTGATTTTGCAGCGGGCAACGTCACCCGCCAGATGGTTTGCCAACGGGTTGCGCCCAACGCCCAGGCCCCTTCGCGATAGGCGCGCGGGACAGAATCAAGTGCATCCTCGGCTACAGAAACGACCGTTGGCACCGCGATTCCCCCCAAAAGCAGGGAACCTGCCAGGGCAGTCAGTCCGGTTGGCAGGTCCAGAAAAACCCGCAGAAATGGGGCAAGAACAAGGATCCCAAGAAATCCCAACACGACAGAAGGAAGTCCGCCAAGCAATTCCACCAGCGGTTTGAGAATTTCACGCATCCAGCGCGGCGCGATCTCAGAGATGTAAACCGCCGTTCCGATCCCAAATGGCACTGCAATGAGTGCTGCGCCAAGCGTCACGATCAATGAGCCCGTGATAAGCGGCAGGATGCCAAAATAATTTTCGATCGGATACCAGCGAATATTGAGCAGCGAGGCAGCATCCACCTGGCCCAGCGTGGGCAACCCTTCACGCAGCAGGAAGAAAAAGATAAGCGCAACAAACAGGATGGCGGAATAACCGGAAGTTTGAATCAATCTGGTAATGATAAATTCACGCCATGATAGGGATTTTTCCATAACTCCTCGTTTCTGGCCCAAAATTTTTCTGATGATCTTGGTTCTGATTCATCAGAAAAACTACAGGGTCTGATTTATTTTAGTACGGGCACAAAACCCAGCTCGGCAACGATTAATTGAGCTTCGTCCGAAAGGATCCAATCAAGATATTCCTTGACGATGCCAGCGGGTTCGCCATCGGTATACATATAAAGATCGCGCGCAATGGCATAGGATTTATCATTCACCGTTTCGATCGAAGGCAGAACATACGCACCGCCTTCTTCATTTGCGATCGCAATTGTCTTAAGATCTTCCGGCACATAACCAAGCCCATCATAGCCAATGGCATTTGGGTTATCGCGCACCTCCGAAATGATGCCCTCGGAGGAAGGCAGTAACAATGTATCCATTGAAAACAGGGTTTTATTCTCACTGCTTCCCAGGCGCAAAACGGTTTCCAAAAAATATACATGCGTCCCTGAATTTGTTTCGCGTGACAGGCGTACAATGGGCCGGTCTTCTCCTCCCACTTCCTGCCAGTTCAGATATTTGCCGCTGTAAATATCTGAAATTTGTTGAAGCGTTAATTCGTTGACAGGGTTATTGGGATTCACAACCACAGCGATCGCATCACGTGCGATAATATGCTCAACAGGTTCAACGCCATTGGATTGCGCTTCTGCAACTTCTTCATCCTTGATCCTGCGGGATGCGTTAGCCAGATCCACGGTGCCATTGACCAGGGATGCAATCCCCGTCCCTGACCCGCCGCCTGTTACGGAAATGCGAATATCGGAATGGCTGCTTTGATATTTCTCCGCCCATGCCAGCGCAAGGTTGACAATGGTATCTGAGCCTTTATTTTCAATATAGTGCGCAGAAGAAGCTGCAGCTTGCGCCGGGTTTGAAGCACAGGAAGAAATGAAGAGCGAGAGAAAAAGAAAAAGGGGGAAGACATGTTTCATCGAAAAGGGATTATAGTCGTTGGCAGACCCTGACACAAGCCAACATCCAATTGACTCATCCCTCACACAAAGCGCTCACCCTCTCCCTTCTTTCTGATAAAATCCCCTCATGTCACCCGTTTCTGTTTTCTCCGTCCAAAATCTAAATTTTTACTACACAGCCGCTAAAAAGACGCTCTCCAACATCAACCTGGAAATTCAACCGCAAAAAGTAACAGCATTGATCGGACCGTCAGGATGCGGCAAATCAACATTTTTGCGCTGTCTCAATCGCATGAACGACACCATCGCAGGCACGCGCATGGATGGGAAGATTCTACTTAAGGGGGAGGATATATATGCCGAAAATATGGACGTGGTCAACCTTCGCCAGCGTGTGGGCATGGTGTTCCAAAAACCAAATCCATTTCCGCAATCCATTTATGACAACGTGGCATTTGGTCCTCGTGTCATGGGCATGGATGTAAATCTGGATGAAGTTGTGCAAAGCAGTTTGGAACGCGCCGCACTATGGGATGAAGTAAAAACCGACTTGAAATCCGATGCAATGGGGTTATCTCTGGCGCAGCAACAACGCCTGTGCATCGCGCGCGTGGTGGCGGTGCAGCCTGAAGTCATCCTGATGGACGAGTCCACATCGGCACTTGACCCCATCGCCACCCTGCATGTGGAAGAGTTGATCGCCGAACTCAAACAGGATTACACCATTATCATTGTGACCCACAATATGCAGCAGGCTGCCCGCGTTTCAGACTTCACTGGATTATTCTGGCTTGGGGAATTGGTTGAATTTTCACCCACCAGTGAAATGTTTACTCACCCCAAAGAGGAAATGACCGAGGCGTACATTACAGGAAGAATGGGGTAGACAGGTCGGTCAGGTCAAAACCAGTCGAATAACCAACGATCAAAGTAAAAAGTGGACACAAAACCGTGTCCACTTTTTACTTCTCATTTTTATATAATACCCACGGTCACAAATTGCGCTTTCCGCGTTCTAAAATAGCGCAATTTGTGGCCGCCCTGAGTATGTTTCACACCCGGATGATTACTTTTCCTTTTTCCAAAAATCATCGTCACTCGACTTGATCTCATTCAGTTCGCCCGTTGCAATAAATATTGTGCGCTCACAGATGTTGGTTACTCGGTCTGCTACGCGCTCAAGGTTATGCGCAACCCACAGAAGCCAGTTCGCCCGTTCAATGGATTTTGGGTCCTGGATGATCAGCAGCATCAACTCGCGGTAGATCTGGTTGTAGAGCGCATCCACTTCGTCATCATCCAGGGGAATGGCTTTGGCGGCTTCAACATCTTCATTGACAAAGGCGGTCAATGAACGATGAAGCATATCCGTGCCAATTTTTGCCATGCGTGGAATATCGATTAACGGCTTGAGCAACGCCTCCTCACCCATGCGAAGGTTAATATTTGCAATGCCCTTGGCATAATCACCCATGCGTTCCAGCTCGGATATGATCTCCATGGTCGAAGCCAGCAGGCGCAGATCATGTGCCATCGGCTGCTGGGTGGCGATCAGGATCATCAACTGTCTTTCAATATCAAATCGTTTTTTATTGATCTCCCTGTCATTATCAATGATCTTCTCTGCGCCTTTGATGTCACGTTTTTTTAATGTCTCCACCGAGGAAATAATGGCAGACTCCACCATCGAGCCAAGCAGGAGTACTTCATCTTTCACGTGCTGTATCTCATGTTCAAATGTTTTTCGTATCATAATTCCTCTTGTATATGTGATTTCGGGGGAAAGGTTCTCCCAGGGCATTTTTACTTCAAACCAATGCAACGAGCAATCCCCCATTTACAGGGAGACCTCCGCCCTCGCAACTACATAATATTCAGTCATTTTACTACTGACAATTACATCTGACGATAGTCATGCGGTTTAATGTTTAATTCTGCCAGCCAAAGGCGCAAACGTTCTTCGATCTGATCGCGCACAACCCGGGTGGATCTGAGGCGGGATTCAACGTCTCCTGCGAATTTTGCGGGGTCGTCAAAGGGCCAGTGTTCATGCGTTCCCATGTTCAGAAACACTGCGGGACAATTTTCCTCGGCATCTGAGCATACCGTAACAACATAACCGAAATTGACCTTGCCCATATATTCCATCACAGATTTCGACCACTGAAGGTTGGTATCGACCCCAATTTCACGCAACGCCTCCTGAACCTCGGGCAAAATACCACCCTTCGGTTCTGTGCCCGCGCTGAAAACGTCAAAATGCTCGCCTGCCAGGGCACGCAGAATGCCTTCCGCCATTTGACTGCGGGCTGAGTTTCCCGTACAAAGAAACAACACTTTTGGTTTTGCCATGGTTTTCTCCCATCTCCATCCTGAGCCAAACTGCATATCTTGGCAATTCAGCCTAAGGACAGGATTTCAAGCTAAATAATATTCACATCCAATAAAGCCCTGCAGCATCGTTCCCCGTTCGTCACTTCTCTCTGGGGCAAGGTCATCCAAATCTTCCGGTTACATAATCTTCAGTGCGCTTGTCTTTTGGATTCGTGAATATTCTTTTTGTTTCTGAAAATTCTATCACCGTGCCGGAACGTGAACCTTCCTTATCCAACATCATCATGGCAGTGTAGTCTGAAACACGCGCAGCTTGCTGCATATTGTGGGTCACAATAATAATGGTGTAATTTTTCTTAAGCTCCTGCATCAGTTCTTCGATCCGCAGTGTGGAGATCGGGTCAAGTGCAGAAGCAGGCTCGTCCATCAAAATGATCTCAGGCTGGATGGCAATGGTGCGCGCAATGCACAAGCGCTGCTGCTGACCACCAGACAGCGCATATGCGCTGTCCTGAAGCTTGTCCTTGACCTCATCCCACAATGCCGCGCCGAGCAAAGATTGTTCCACCAGTTCATCCATATTTCCCTTAAAGCCGTTAATGCGCGCACCCCAGGCAATGTTCTCATAAATCGATTTTGGAAATGGATTCGGCTTCTGAAAAACCATTCCGATCTTGCGGCGGACTTCCACAGGGTCTATATCCTTGCTATAGAGATTTTTTCCCTGCATAAGCAATTCGCCCGTTACATGACAGCCTGGCACAAAATCATTCATCCGGTTAAAGGCGCGCAGCAGCGTGGATTTTCCACATCCTGACGGTCCAATGATTGCAGTTATTTTTTGGGCTTCGATCAACATATCAACATTATTGACCGCCATAAAACTGCCATAATATATTGAGAGGGCGTTAGCTTCAATTGCGTATTTATTTTCCATGATTCACATCCAAAAAATCGGGGTTACCATCTTCGCTGAAAGCGGTTGCGAAGCAGGATCGCAGTGGCGTTCAGGGTGAGCAAAAGGATTAGCAGGACAACAATCGCGCCTGCCGCAATGGCATGAAATTCAGATTGGGCGCGGGTCGTCCATTGATAGATTTGTATTGGCAGGGCGGTAAATTTGGAGAATGGGCTGTCTGGGTCCATACTAATAAAGGTTGAGGCACCCACCACAATAAGTGGCGCAGTCTCGCCAAGTGCACGCGAAATTGAAAGAATGGTACCTGTCAAAATACCAGGCAGGGCATTGGGCAAAACATGATGCCAGACCGTCTGCCAGCGGGTTGCGCCCACCCCATAAGCAGCCTGCCGGAGCGAGTCAGGCACAGCTTTAATGGCTTCCTGCGCATTGATAATTATCAAGGGAAGAACAAGAATGCCCATTGTCAACCCAGCAGAGAGAACAGTGCGCCCATTTGCATCGGTCACACCAAAAACGCTCCCACTGGTCAGCGGTTCCATCACACGAACAAAAACCGCCAGACCCAACATACCATAAACGATGCTGGGTACGCCTGAGAGATTATTAATATTGGTTTGAATAATGGAGGTAAGAAAATTTTTGGGCGCATACTCCTGCAGGTAGATGGCTGCACCAGTACCAATTGGCAGGGCAAAGAGAATTGCAATGCCAACCAACCACAGGGAGCCAAGAATGGCTGTCCGGACACCCGCAAACTCGGCCTTGGACGACATGGGCGTAACTAGAAATTGAGGCGTGAGCCACGAGCGGAATTCCAACTTCGCGGTGGGGTATTTTCTTGCTACTTCCGCACGGATTTCATTTTCATGCAATAGGGATTCAGTCATTGACCAGGTATTTTTGGTGTCCAATTCAACCAGACGTTCAAGAAAAAGGGTGTAGAGTTCCGCCTGTGAGCGTTTTTCCAGGGGTTGTTCTTTTTCCAGTTTGTTATAAGCACCTGATGAAAGATTATCCTTAAGAATGGCAGCCAATTCTTTCTGGGTCAGTTCCGACATCGGCGTGGATGTATAAGCGGCAGGGTCATTTTTATAATCAAAAGCAACAAAACCAAAAGCACCATCCAGCACATTATAGATTAAAGCTAAAAGGCTGATGATGGCTATCAACAATGCCGAAAGGAACAATGCCTGCCAGATGGATGCAGCACGATAACGTGCATTAAGCGCATGACGAAAATCCTCAGCTTGAGGATAATGGCTATTTATACTCATATATCTGCCTATTCATACCTTTCCCTAAATCGATTTACGATCTGCTGGCTGATAAGATTAAGAACAAGTGTCAGCAGGAATAACATCATTGCAATAGCAAAAAGACTGGTGTAATCAATGGAATTATAGGAAAGATCGCCGCCACTGATGCGGGCAATGTGTCCTGTCATGGTCTCAGCAGCTTTAAATGGATCAAAAGTGAAATTAGGTCCTGACCCGGCGGCAACCGCAACGATCATGGTTTCACCTACAGCACGGGAAATGCCCACGATCAGCGCTGCGCCGATCCCGGACAACGCTGCTGGTAAGACCACCTGCAGACTGGTTTCCACTTTGGTGGCGCCCATCGCGTATGCGGCTTCACGCAAAGAACGAGGCACCGCACTCAGCGCGTCTTCACTCATGGATGAGATCAAAGGCAGGATCATGATACCCATCACCAACCCGGCGGACAACATGTTATATACTTGAATTTGGTCGCCAAAAATCGACTTCAAAATGGGGGTAACAAAAAGTAATGCAAAATAACCATACACAACCGTTGGAATACCGGCAAGAATTTCTAAAACCGGTTTTAGGATCGAACGTGCCTTGCTGGATGCGTACTCGCTCAAATAGATGGCAGACGCAAGTCCAAGAGGAAGAGAAATAACCATGGCAATAAAACTTGTCACCAGTGTCGCCGAGACCAACGCCCATATCCCATACTGACCAATTCCAGGCTGCCACTTTGTAGTACCTAAAAACTTACCCAACGTCACATCGGGATCATTAAAGAAAAGCATGGCTTCCTTGCCTAGTTCATATACAATGGCGATCGTTATGAATATGGAAAGGATTCCGGCAAAGAAAAGCGATGCCTGTATTATGCTTTCGCTGATCCTGAATTTCTTTTTTAGGTCAAACTGGCGGAATTTTCGCGCTTCCGCGGATTTCAGGTTCATGGTTTCTTCCTTCATACATACTCTCACAGGTGGTGCTGATTTGCTGAAAATAATAAATAGTACAACTTTATTTTCCTTCAAAAGGTGACATTGTCACAGGCTTCCAATCATTTGATCCCACAGATTGAAATGGGCTGATCTCATATTCTGAGACCAGCCCAAAGTAACTAATTAAGCTTCCTACTTACCCATCGCAGCCATCACGGCATCCATGGCAGCCTGGAGGTCAGCAGCGGGAGCGGGGAAGTAACCCACATCCACGATGTTGTCATTGACGTTGGTCAGGTAGAAGTACAGGAATGCGGCAACCTGGGGTTTTTCCTGGATGATCTTGGCATCCGAGTACATGAACAGCGGGCGGGCGAGGGGATATGTGCCAGCATCCACTGATT
>JAIFNG010000146.1 GCA_020047815.1 Anaerolinea sp. | reverse complement strand
TTGCAGGGGACATCTATTAAATGTCATTAGAACGAATTTCTCGAAAGACACAAATGGATGAAGGTTTATATTATTCACTCTTTTCCTGCGTGTCCTTTTTGTCAGTCAATCTGCTTAAGATAAAGGTTGGATGCATGGCGGTATAATCTTGCCCATGCTTCCAGATCTGCAGTTGAACGATCATGTGCGCCTGCGGAAACCGCACCCATGCGGGTCCTATGAATGGACTGTGTTCCGGCTCGGGGCGGATATTGGTTTGGAGTGCAAAGGCTGCCAGCATCGTGTCATGCTCACCCGCCGCGAACTGGCAAAGCGCATGAAGGCAAACCTGACGAAACATGAAATAACCGGTGACTGTCACCTCAAATGATTTCAGGAGATTCGACCATGTCAAAACCCGCAACAGACTCCAACCCGACACCCCACCTGGGTTCGCTTCGCATCGGCTTGTTCACGGATACATATGCACCGCAGATCAACGGCGTTTCCATTTCCCTGCAGTTGGTGTCGGAGGGCTTACAGCGCAGGGGGCATCAGGTCACGATCTTTGCGCCGAATTTTCCCGGTTACAAAGACGACCAACCCGGTGTGGTGCGCCTGCCATCGCTTAAATATTTGAATGACCCGCCTATTTATGTCGCCTTATTGGGCACGCCGCGCAGTACATGGTCGTTGTCTCGAAAGCATTTTGATGTGCTGCATGCGCACAGTCCGCTGACGGTGGGTTTTCTGGCGTACTTGACGGCTTCCACCAAAAACCTGCCCCTGATCTATACCTATCACACATCCATTACGGATTACACCCATTATCTTAAAGTCATCGGCGGTACCGGGGTAATTCGGCACGCGGCGCGCTGGTTTAGCGCCACGTCCACCAACCTTGGTGATCAGATCGTAGTGCCGTCCCCCAAATTTCAGCGCCTGCTTTTGGAGCAGAAGGTGACAAAACCAATTCAAGTCATTCCAAATGGAATTGATCTTAGCAACTTTAAGGCGGCTAAAAAACCCGGAAGTTTTCGGAACAGGCTCGGGATAAAACCAGATGCGCCGATCCTGCTGTCGGTTGGCAGAGTTGACCCGGAGAAACGCCTTGATTTTCTGATCGATGCTTTTGTGCTCATGTCAGACCGCTTCCCCGATGCGCACCTTGTTTTTGCAGGAGACGGCGGTTCGCGTAAAAAATTGGAAGAACAAGCGGACGCCACAAAAGTAAGCAACCGGATCCATTTTCTCGGCATGGTTGATCGCGCCGAACTGCCGGACCTGTTGCATGACGCGGCTGTTTTCCTTTCCGCTTCCATCACCGAGGTCCATCCCATTTCCGTGATCGAGGCGATCGCGTCTGGATTGCCCCTGGTGGCAGTTCAGGATGAAGCTTTTGAGGGGATGATCGTGGAAAACGAGAACGGTCATTTGACAGCGCCGGATGTGAGGGTGTTTAGTGACACGCTGGCGGCGCTGTTGGCTGACCCTGAAAAACTTGTGCGTTATGGGAAACGTTCCATGGAGTTGAGTGGGAAATTTTCCATTGAATCCCAGGTACTGACGCTGGAAAATCTTTACTTTGAAGCCATTCTGCAGAACTGGCGCGGAAGTTTTGTCTCGCGCATTTCTGCGAGATTGAAATTCTAAAAATAAAGCTCCCGGCGCGGTAACGACTTCAGCAGGCGCGTTTCGTAAAACCGACCGGAGCCGGACCCGGACCCGCGAAGTCAAATGATTTATCAGGGAGTATAATTCTGCCCCGATGCCAATATTGGATTCTCACACCATTGAATTTTTCAGCCGCAGCCCCGAGCAAACGCGCCGTATTGGCATGCGTCTCGGCGGTGAGATCAAAGCAGGGGATGTGATCTGTTTGCAAGGCGACCTTGGCGCAGGGAAAACCACTTTTGTGCAGGGACTTGCGCAGGGTTGGGGCAGCCAGGATCCTGTCTCAAGCCCGACTTTTATGATCGTGAACTTATACCGCCGGGCGAATGGCGGACAATTCTTTCACCTGGACGCATATCGTCTTGAATCTGTGCCAGAGGCTGAAGAACTTGACCTGGATGCCATGCTGGCAGAAGGGGCGCTCATCATTGAGTGGCCCGAACGTCTGGGTGATCTGATTCCCAAAGAGCGGATGTGGATCAATCTTGATCACATTCAGGAGGAACAGCGTCAGATGCGGTTTAATGCGAACGGCAGCCGCTATGACGGGCTGCTTGAATCCATCCGCCAGTCCGTGTTTGGAGGGTCATAATGTTACTTGCCATTGACACATCCACCGCACAGGTGGGATTGGCTTTATATGACGGCATGCAAATTTTGGGCGAGATGACGTGGACAACGCGCCAGCACCATACTACTGAACTGGCGCCTGCAATCTCCGGGCTATTGGGTCGGAGCGGCATTATGATGGATATGGTCAGCGCCCTGGGGGTGGCGATCGGTCCCGGGTCGTTTACAAGTTTGCGGGTCGGTTTGTCATTGGCAAAGGGGATCGCGCTTGCGCGTCACCTGCCGATGATCGGAATTTCCACGTTAGATATCATCGCGGCGGCGCAGCCTGCCGGGGAGCATCCACTGGCAGTGGTGATCCAGGCCGGGCGCAAACGCATCGCTGTCGGTTGGTACCAATTTTCAGAAAACAAGTGGCAGGCGCAGGGTGAGGTCAAGAGCGGCACGATCGACCAGTTGGCAGACGAGATCGACCGTCCAACATATATTGCCGGTGAATTAACATCCGAAGACCGCAGCCGTCTGACGCGCAAGCGGTCAAATATCCTGCTGGCAGCGCCTGTGAATTGCATCCGCCGCCCTTCGATCCTTGCCGATCTGGCCTGGGCACGCTGGCAAAAAAATGAGGTGGAGGACCCTGCCGCACTCGCACCGATTTATCTGCATGTCGAGGGAACGCCGATTTTATGAGTGTCACCCTGCGGAAAATGACACTTGATGACCTGGAGCAGGTGGTTGCCATTGACCAGGTGTCGTTCAGCCTGCCGTGGCCTCCGCGCTCGTTTCGATTTGAGTTAACTGACAACCCGGCTTCGCGGTGTTGGGTGGTTGATATGGATGGGCTTGTGGTGGGTATGGTGGTTGCATGGTTGATCGTGGATGAGATCCATATTGCGACGATCGCAACGCATCCAGACTTTCGCAAACAGGGAATTGGTGAAAAGCTGCTCTCGCACACATTACAGTCTGCCAAAGACGAAGGTGCGGTCAGTTCTTTCCTGGAGGTTCGCGAAGGCAATGCGGCTGCGATCATGATGTATCATAAATTCGGCTATGTCGAAAGCGGACGCCGTGCAGGTTATTACAAGGATAATGACGAAGACGCAATCCTGATGACCCTCACCATGCTGACTCGTTGAATTACAAAATCTGCCTGGAGTAATGCCATGACTGCCGAAGAATCCATTTCTCGAATCGCACAAGAAGTCTCTGTCTGCACAAAATGCGTATTGCATGAATCACGTAAAAAATCAGTGCCAGGCGATGGCCCGGCAACTGCTGAGATCATGTTCATTGGCGAAGGGCCTGGTTTTCACGAGAATGAACAGGGGCATCCATTTGTGGGCGCATCGGGAAAATTTTTAGACCAACTGCTGGCACAAGCCGGCGTGACCCGTGAAGATGTGTTCATCGCCAATGTGGTCAAGTGCCGGCCGCCGGGAAACCGTGACCCTTTGCCCGATGAATTGGCGGCCTGCGGTATTTACCTTGAAGCGCAGATCGAAGTCATCGATCCAAGTATCATTGTGACACTGGGCCGCTTCTCGATGAGCAGATTTTTCCCCGGCGCAAAGATCAGCGCAGTGCATGGGCAAATGCAAAAAATTGGCGAGCGCTTCGTGATCCCCATGTTCCACCCTGCGGCGGCGCTGCACCAGGCGGCGCTGAAACCATCCATTTTGGGCGATTTTGCAAAATTGCCAGAACAATTGAATGAAGCACGGGCTGCCCTGGGAAAGCCTGTCATTGTCTTCAAACGCAAATTGGAAGAAATTCCAGATACGAGCCCAAAGCAATTAAATTTATTTTAAGAAAAAGCCAGACATGTCTGGCGAAAGGAAAAAATGTCCATAAAAGAAACTCTGATCGAAAAATTAAAGAATAAAAATGCCAGGATCGCCATTCTTGGTTTGGGGTATGTAGGTCTGCCGCTGGCAGTTGTATTTGGTGAAGCGGGCTTCCACGTTACGGGTGTGGATCCTGATAAACGCAAAATTGCCGCACTGGTTGAGGGCAGATCCTACATCCCAGATGTAAAAACCGAAGCGGTTGAAAAATTGGTGAAAGCGGGACGGTTTAATGCCACAACAGATTTTTCCGTATTGAAAGATATGGATGCAGTCAGCATTTGTGTGCCGACCCCCCTGCGGCAGACCGGCGATCCGGATATGTCCTTCATCATTTCCGCAATGGATGAACTGGCCAAATACATGCACAAGGGCATGGTGGTCGTTTTGGAATCCACAACCTACCCTGGCACCACCCGTGAACTGCTGCTGCCGAAATTGGGGGTGGATAATGGTCTTAAGGCTGGTGAAGATTGGTTCCTTGCCTTCTCTCCTGAACGCGTTGATCCGGGTCGTGAAGATTTCACCACCATCAACACACCCAAGGTAATGGGGGGGATTACTGAAGCCTGCGGCGAAGTGGCAACTGCCTGGTACGAAGGTGCGGTCAATATTGTGCATCAGGTCTCCACAGCAGAGGCGGCGGAAATGTCAAAACTGCTGGAGAACACCTTCCGTATGATAAACATTGGGCTGGTGAACGAGCTGGCAATCATGTGCGAGCGGCTTGGGGTGGATGTATGGGAGGTGATCGATGCCGCTGCCAGCAAGCCCTTTGGCTTTATGAAATTCACGCCCGGTCCTGGACTGGGGGGGCACTGCATTCCGATCGACCCGCTATACCTTTCGTGGAAGATGAAGTCGTTTAATTACAATGCCCGTTTTATTGAGCTGGCATCCGAGATAAATACCAATATGCCCCGCTACGTGGTCAGCCGTATCATGGAGGGCTTGAATGAGCGCGGCAAGCCGCTGAAAGGGTCGAAGGCGCTTGTCCTTGGCGCAGCCTACAAGCCCGATATTGACGATGTGCGCGAGTCGCCTTCGCTGGATGTGATCGGACTACTCAGGCAAAAGGGCGCACTTGTTGAATATCATGATCCATATATCCCGAATATTCACCACGAGTATGACGGCTGGAAGATGGACAGCGTGAAGGATCTAATGAAAGCGGTGAAGGAAGCGGATGTGGTGATCATCATTACAAATCACAAGGTATATGATTATGAAGCGATCATTGAGAACGCGAAATTTATATTCGATTCGCGCAATGCCACACGCTTCGCGAAATCCGGAAAGAACCACGAAAAGGTTGAAAGGTTATAAAGGTCATTGCGGAATGGTGATCCCCTGTTATTTGGAGACCGCCTTGAGCGGAACACAGCTCTTGTAATGAGGTGTAAAGAGGTTATATGGCACATTATTTGGTAACAGGCGCGGCCGGCTTTATTGGCGCAAGGACTTCGACCCTGCTCCTTGAGCAGGGACATACTGTTGTCGGCATTGACAATATGAACGATGCCTACGACCCGCGCATGAAGGAATATCGTTTGAAAAAACTTCAGGCATTGAATGGCTTTGAGTTTATCCGCGATGATATTTCAGACCGCGAACTCCTCAACCGCAACCCGGTGATCACAAATCGAGTATTCGACGGTGTGATCAACCTGGCAGCACGCGCGGGCGTGCGTTTCAGCGTGGAAAATCCCTGGGTGTTTTTGGAATCAAATGTCATGGGGGCATTGAACATGCTGGAATTGTGCCGTCATACCGGGTGCAGAAAATTTATCATTGCATCCACATCCAGTATTTATGGCGAAAACCCAGAATATCCGACACCCGAAACAGCATCGAGCAGTGAGCCGATGCAGCCGTACGCCGCCAGCAAAAAGGGTGCGGAGGCACTGACGCATTCCTATCATCATTTGTTTGATATTGATGTGACCGTTGTCCGCTACTTCACGGTTTACGGACCTGCAGGACGCCCCGACCTTGCCATCTTCCGCTTTGTGAAGTGGATCATGGAAGGTGAGCCGATCCGCATCTATGGCGATGGAAATCAATCCCGCGGTTTTACCTATGTGGATGATATTGCGCGCGGGACGATCGCCGCGCTTAAGCCGCTGGGTTATGAGATCATCAACCTTGGCGGGCATGAGGTGATCTCCATTAATGGGCTGGTTAAATTGATCGAGGATCTAACAGGCAAAAAAGCCAACGTCCAATATGGTCCGCCGAACCTGGCGGATATGTTCATGAACCAGGCAAACGTGACCAAAGCCCGTGAAATGCTTGGCTGGAATCCGCAAGTCAACCTGCGCGAGGGGATTGGAAACCTGATCAATTGGTATAAAGCAGAACGAAGCTGGGCGAAAGATATCTTGACGCCCTAATTAATGCAGATCACGAATATAGCCCGGCTATATTCGTGATCTGCATTTGTAATTTTCCCATGTCCCTTTTCTCAAAATTCAAAGACGACCCGTTGATCGGCAGGGTGATCCGCTCGAGCGGTGTGTTGTTCAGCAGCAACACCATCAGCCTGGCGCTAAGCGTGGTGCAAAGCGTCCTTGCCGCGCGTCTGCTTGGACCTGCCGGCTTTGGCCTGGTTGCCATTGTCACCAGCTACGCCACTACCGTGAATGGATTCTTATCCTTTCGGATGAGCGAGTTGGTGGTGCGCTATGGCGGAGAATATCTTGAAAAAGATGAAAAGGAAAAGACAGCAGCGCTGATCAAGGCGGCGGCGTTGAGCGAAGCGGCAGTTTCCCTGTTTGCATTTTTTGTTGTTGCGGCAACCGCTGCACTGGCTTCCCAAATCATTGCCAAGACCCCCAACACAGCAATGCTTTTTATTGTCTATAGTCTTGGCTTGCTGGCAAACTTCAACACCGAAACATCCACCGGCGTTTTGCAGATGCTGGGGAAAATAAAATATCAAGGTTTGGTTAATCTCACCCAAAGCCTGCTCACGGCGGGATTAATAACTTTTGCGTTTTTTACAAAGGGCAGCCTGCAATTTGTTGTGTACGCTTATCTCGCTGGCAAAGTTGTGCTGGGTTTTGGTATTTTCTCCATTGCATTTTTCCAGCTTACCAAAAAACTCGGGAGCGGTTGGTGGAGTGGCATGACATTGCGGCATGCGTTCTTTCCCGCGAAGCAATCTTCTGATGGGTTGCAGCTTACTCCCCTGAGACCCGACCTGTTGGATAGCGCCAGGAATCGCAGTACGGTGCAAGTGTCGGGCGAAAATCAAACCAACCCAAGCCATGAGATGGACTTGCGTGAACTCTTCAGGTTCGCATTCAGTTCCAATCTCAGCGCCACAGCCATCCTTGTTTTTCGCGAAAGTGAGATCCTTTGGGTGGGGTATTTTCTCACCAGTGAGGCGGCTGGTTATTACAAAGCTGCGTACGCCATTGCCAGTTTGCTCTCGGTGCCGGCGAATCCGTTCATCCTTACAACGTATCCTGAAATTAATAAATTGATCGTTCAAAAATCCTGGCTGCGATTAAAGGACTTTCTTAAAAAAATCACCGCCATCGCTTTCGTATACAATCTCGCGCTTGCCGCAGGTTTTGTCATTTTTGGCAAATGGCTGCTCTCCATTTATGGTGAGCAATATACAGCCGCGTACCCTGCGCTTATCGCACTGCTGGCGGGCTTCACGTTCAATTACATTCTCTTTTGGAATCGTCCGCTGCTGCTTTCGCTTGGCTTGCCTGAATTCCCGCTCAAAACCACTGTCATTGCGGGCGCTGCAAAACTTGCACTTGCGTTCCCGCTTGTGCCATATTTTGGATACGTTGCCGAAGCTGTGCTGCTATCCCTTTATTACATCACCTCCGTCGGGACGATCGTGTGGCGGGGTGTGAAGGAAATTAGAATGAGGGATGAAGGATGAAAATTGCGCTAATTACCAATTCGCGAATACCGTCATTAACTGCCAATTCGATCCAGGCGATGAAGGTGGCCCAGGCTTTGATGCAGTTGGGACATGAGATCTGCATATTTGCCCCTGCGGAAGTGGAACCTGCGACTCGTGAAGTTTTGCTCGCTCATTATGGCTTACACCTCGTGCCTGACCTTAAATTGATCCCATCCATAAAATTGTTCAAACGGCTTGATTTTGTTGTTCTTGCCCAGACTGCTGCCAAAAAATTTGGCGCTGATCTGATCTACACCTGGCTTCCACAATCTGCTGTATTCGCCTTAATGCGTGCTGATCCTGTTGTACTTGAAATGCATGCAGATGTGGCTGGTAACGGCGCATGGTGGTTGCGGGAATTTTGGAGAAGACCCGGCCGCAAATTGATGACGGTCACTGTAGCGGCATTAAAGACCGCTTTGGAACGCTCGACTAATCTCCAATTTGAAAATGAATCGCTGCTCGTGGCTCCCAATGGTGTTGAATTGGAAAAATATTCGGCTTTGCCGGCCCCTGCCAGGGCGCGTGAACAATTAAACCTAAACGAGGGGCTGACGGTTGGATTTACAGGTCACATTTACCCGGGGCGCGGCGCAGACTTGTTGTTTGAACTTGCAAAGCAAATGCCAATGGTAAACTTTTTATGGGTGGGCGGCACGCCCGATCTGGTGGATTTTTGGCGGGTCAGGTTGATTGAAGCCAATATGACAAATGTGAACATGACGGGCTTTGTGAAACACGAGGTCATTGCGTTGTATCAAGCCGCATCAGATGTGCTGCTTATGCCGTACAGCCGCTCCATTTCCGCCAGCAGCGGGCAGGATATCGCCGAGGTCATTAACCCTATGAAGATGTTCGAATATATGGCTGCGGGGCGGGCGATCGTTTCGGCAGATCTGCCTTCGATCCGGGAAGTGTTGAACGAGGGGAATGCGGTCTTTTGTGAACCCGCTGACCTATCCAGTTGGAGATCGACGATCGAGTCCCTGCTCGCCGATGAACCGCGCAGGCTTGCGCTCGGCACTCAGGCGCGGAAAGATGTGGAGCAACTGACATGGGTGAAGCGGGAGGAGAGGGTGATGGAGAAAATTATTGGATGATCAAATCTTGTGCAAGATAAAGGCTTTGGAAACCATAGGTTTTTCCAAAGCCTTTTCATTTTTTGTTTATTTTTAGTCACCCTTGAGACTGCATGCGGTTGGATTTGTTGGCCGGGTGAAATGGATTTTACCCGGAAGAAAAAATCCGACCTCATACATACTGGATGTAGATCATCTCCGCCGCACCCTGCGTGCCATTTTATTTTCCGTATTTGGTAAGGATACGCAGGAAGATCTCCCTGTCATCTGGCATGATCTCTGCGATCTCAAAACCAACACGATATAAATTCGGTTCAATCTCATCCATCTTGCACCACTTTGTGCGTGCAATGAATATAATGAACGGCCTGTCTGCCAGATCAGAGGTCAGTTCAAGGCGCAGGTAATAATCCTTTTGAATTTGAAGCGGCACAGTTGTTTCCAACTGTAAACCGATGGCGCCAACCTCCACCATGTGTCCCAATATTTCCTGCGTATCATCATTGA
Organism: Anaerolinea sp.; assembly: GCA_020047815.1. GTDB lineage: Bacteria > Chloroflexota > Anaerolineae > Anaerolineales > Villigracilaceae > Villigracilis. The sequence continues at coordinate 6,849 of JAIFNG010000146.1, read as the reverse complement.
TCACGCGCATGTAAAAAGAAAACTTTTTTCTGGGGGTAGTCCGTCGTTCAGGCATGGAAATTCTCCTTTACTGCTCGCTGCATAAATAACAAAACTTGCTGCAAGAGATCAAAAATATGAGGTTTGATTCCGCTTTGGTTATTCATGCAGCCATTTGTTGTAAGATGAACTTAATTCCATTAATCCTACCACTTTAGCTTCTCCCAAAACATAAAGTTTGGGTTAAATTTCTCCCGCCGTACAAATGCCGGCATGAACGGGAATAATTATTTGATGGCGGTTTTGCGGGTTTCTTTCGAGGATCGATCCCGAAATTATACGCCCCGCTGATCTTGGCGGCAAATGTCCTTTTTCCCCGGGTTAACCTGCTCTCCAGGTCTTGTCAGGGATGCATTCCAGCTTTTCATTTTTTCGCTTTCGACACGCATAATATCTTGTGACCTTTTCCAAAACATTGTCCATGTTACCTCGACATTCCACCTGCCGACGGAGGCGCTGCTGATGTTCCGACGTCAATGTCGAAAAATTTTGCTGATATACTAAGAAAAATTCCCGATCAATACAGCTTGTTTTATTTCCCCAAGGCATTATTTATGACCCAAAAAACTGTTTCGCTCACCGATCTAAATACCGCCAACGAAGAAGTACTGGCTCAAAAATTTCAGGTCTCAGTCAGGCTTGCAAAACGGATCATTGCCCTTCGTCCCTACCAATCGGCTGAGGAGCTTAATAAAGTTTGGGGGGTCGACCCAGCTATTTTGCAGCGCATTGTATTGCTGGTCAGCGATTCTCCGCATGAACTGGTCCATGATGTGACGGTCAAAGAAGTTCAGATTTTTCATGAAAATGCGGTTTCTCCCGGGGAGGCTGAATCCAAAAAACTTCCCCAGCGTATGGACCAGGAACAGGCCGAAAGTCTTCCCCGGTATGTACCGTCTCCAAAGGCAGAAAAAAAATCCTGGAAAACAAGCATTCTTCTGGCATTGATACTTTTGGCTGGGGCATATTTTCGGTTTACAGGATTAAATTGGGATGACGGACAGCACCAGCATCCGGATGAACGTTATATTTCAATGGTCGTGGATCAAATAGATGATGTCAACGGGGCCGACGAATATTTTGACACCCTTAACAGCCCATTAAATCCGCTGCGCTTTGGCTCCTATACCTATGGCATGTTCCCTCTGTTTTTTACGCGCATGGTCGCAGAGTGGGTGGGAATGGGGGGCTATGACTCGATCACGGTGGCAGGCAGGGCAATGTCTGGCGTGTTCGATCTGCTTGCTGTTTGGATGCTTTACCTTTTGGGAAAGCGCCTGTACGACAGGCGTATTGGAGTCCTTGCGGCGGCCTTGGGCGCGGCGGCTGTTCTTCCGATCCAACTCTCGCACTACTTTACAGTCGATTCATTTTCCACGGTTTTTGTCATTGCTGGTTTTTATTTTGCGATCCAGGCAATTCCGATCCATGCCCCCGATGAAAAAATTACCTGGTCGAACCTGCTTCATTTTGCCTTGTTTGGTTTTATTGTTGGGATGGCAGGAGCCTGCAAAGTAAATACCCTGCCGCTTCTTGGAATTATTGCCCTGGCTGGAATGGCATGGATCATTGCTAATTGGAAAAATGAGAAGTTCTTTTCCGGATTAAAAATCATTCTGCCGGGATGTGGTCTGGCGATCTTTGCCGCCCTTTTGGCTTTTCGAGTTTTCCAACCCTATGCATTTTCCGGGCCTGGTTTTTGGGATTTGAAACTTAACGAAAATTGGTTGACCGTTATGAAAGAGGTCATTGACCATGTGGCGGGGAATTCCGATTGGCCTCCCAATACTCATTGGACAAACCGCCCGGCCTCGTATGCCTGGACGAATATGGTGGTCTGGGGCATGGGCATCCCTCTTGGGCTGGTTGGCTGGCTGGGGTTGGGATGGGCTGCAAAGCGTATCTGGACCGGGGATTGGCGTCGTCACCTGCTACCTTTTGTCTGGGTGACCGGTTATTTTTTCTGGCAGAACATGCAGTTCTGGCGCTATATGCGCTATTTTCTGCCGATCTATCCCCTTCTCATTTTGTTTGCCGCCTGGGCTTTGGTGGAGATTTACGACCAAACCGGTGAAAGCCGCAGGAAACTTTTGGCCAATGGAATAAAATCCATGCTGAAATTTTCAAATTGGAAATACACCTGGAAGGGTGTGGCAGGTGTATTGATCCCTGCCATCGTCCTGATCGCAACCTATGGGTACGCGCTGGCTTTTATCAGCATTTACAATGAACCCATGACGCGCATAGCTGCTTCTGAATGGATGCTGGAAAATATCTCCGCCCCGTTCAATGTAATTGTTGATTCTCCTTTAGGCAGTAATTCATACCCTGTGGCGGTGGTCAACCGCCAGATGATCGAGCCGGGCAATTCCGGGTCTGCCAATATCCATGTCCTTCAGTATGGAACGGCCTCAAAAATAACCACTACTGATATCCGCCAGGTAGGTGTGAGTTTATATTTCAGTTTGACACGGGACCCGGAAGGACAGGACATTATCACGGATGGACGCCTGGCGGTCAATGACGATGATCAAAATGAACATCAGGAAATTTCCTTCGGCGATATTGACCTGTATCCAAACGAGACCTATTATTTCAATTACAAAATACAAAGCAGCAGTCAGTTTTCTTTCTCCGGTTTCAGGCTCAAACATGTGGATGAGAACCGTCCTTCCCTGCCCATTGATTTGAGTCTGCAATCCCAATTCGGGCTGCTGCAAGATTCGATCCCGCTTACCCCCCAGGAATTCGTGACACTCAACCGTCTGGAAGTCAATGGGTTTCAACAAATTTTCGTCCCATCTGAAACCACTTTAAAGATAGCCATATATAAAGAAGATGACGGCGGTACGCCTCTGGTGGAAACTTCACAGACCCTGGCATTCCTGCAGCCAGGACTTCGGCTCTCGCCTACTTTCAGTTTTTCCCCTGTCGAATTATATGGTGAGCAAACATACCAGGTTCGTTATGAAGTCACCCAGGGTGCGCCGCTTCGCATCTTTGGGGATGCATTCACGCTTGAAACCTCCTGGGATGATGCTTTACCGCTGAATATTAATCGGTATGATGTTCAGGGTGGGATCTTTTCGCCTTTGAATCTTGAACTTTATGAGCCGGATACCCCGGAAAAGCGGGAAGCCATGATCCGGACTCTTGATGAAAGTAAATATATTGTCATCCCCTCCAACAGGGCATATGATGCCATGCCCCGTCTGCCCCTGCGCTATCCCCTGACTTTGAAATATTACCAGGCTTTATTTGACTGCGAATGCAGCGGCGATGACCTGGAAAATAAAGCCTATGGGCTTAAGCCGCCTTTTAAGAGTCCACTTGGTTTTGAGCTGATCGCCGCTTTTGAGAATCCCCCTTCATTGGGTTTTCTGACCTTCCCCGATCAGTGGGCTGATGAATCATTTACCGTGTACGACCACCCCAAAGTGATGATCTTTAAGAAATCACAGAATTTTTCAGTTGAGCATGTGGCGGCGCTTTTGAATGAGGTCGATTTGGATCAAGTCTTCTTCCAGATCCCATCGGAGTACACCCAGGCTCCCACCGCCATGAAACTTCCTTCTGACCGTCTGGCTGCGCAAAGAAACAGCGGTGAGTGGTCCGCTGTGTTTGATCGAAATTCACTGTTAAATGTCAATCAGTGGTTGGGCGGACTGGTCTGGTACCTGCTGTTGTTCCTGTTGGGTTTGGTCGTATTCCCCCTGGTTTACATGATATTCCCCTGGCTTCCAGACCGTGGCTATCCCCTTATGCGAATGGCGGGTTTGCTCGCCATCACCTGGCTGGCCTGGATGTTGGGCAGCTTTAAGATCCTGCCTTTTTCACAATTGACCATTTGGCTGTGCATCGGGCTGCTGCTTCTGCTCAGCGGGGCAGCGGCATACCGCCAGCGTGCATCCTTATCTGATTATTTCTCTTCCCAATGGAAACACATCCTGTGGACGGAAGCGATCTTCCTTGGGGTCTTCCTTGTCAGCCTCTCCATTCGGCTGGGCAACCCGGACTTGTGGCATCCCTGGCTGGGCGGTGAAAAGCCCATGGATTTCGCATTCTTTAACGCGGTTCTGCGAACAGTTTATTTTCCACCTGAACACCCATGGTTTGCCAGCCACTACATAAACTATTATTATTATGGCTATATTATTGCTGCAATCCCGGCCAAATTGTTGGGAATCATGCCGTCCATTGCCTACAACTTGATCCTGCCCAGTTGGTTCGCAATGACCGGCATCGGTGTATTCTCTGTTGCATTTAATCTGGTGGCAGGTTACCGTGATAATTCCGGGGAGGTCGAACAAAAAAAGGCCGGAGAAAAAAACTTTTTCCGGACTGGGTTATTCAACAGGCAGATTTTTAATAAAAATCTGCCTTATCTGGCAGGGGTTTTTGCCCTGATCGCTGTCCTGTTTTTGGGGAACCTGTATCAAGTGGTTGTTTTATGGCGATATCTGCCTGAGGCAACGGTTGCCGGAGTGGATGCAATATCCTCTCCTGTTGAATATGTTGGCGCTGTGGTTGGGGGAGCCATTCGAGTTTTGGGTGAGGAAGTTACCCTGCCAGGCAACAACGGGCGCTGGTATTTTGAGGCATCCCGTCCCATCCTTCAACAGGGACCTGACACACCGATCGCCGAATTCCCATATTTTACGTTCTTATATGGAGACATGCACCCGCACATGCTGGTCATGCCGATCTATGCGCTGGTTTTTGGCTGGTTGTTAAATATTCTATTGTGGCCTGTTTCTCGCATCAAATGGACCAGCCGGGTTTCAGGGTTGATCGCCGCAGGATTGATCTTTGGCGTTTTCCGTGCTTCACACACCTGGGACTTCCCGACATTTGTTGGCCTGGGCGCACTGGTAATTCTTTGGAACATCTGGTTTGCCAAATCCGATTCGGTTAAGCAGTCCATTCAAACCATTTTTGTTTATGAATTGATATTTGCAGGAATTGCCCTTGCCTTCTATCTGCCATTTGCCGAATGGTTCAAGACCGAATATGTTTCCCTTGAACTTTGGCAGGGACGCAGGACACCTTTAATCGACTATTTATTTGTATATGGCTTGTCCCTTTTCATGGTAATTACCCTCCTGATCCGAACCCTGTATCCTGACCTGAAAACTGGATATGAGAATTGGGTTTCGGCCATTAAGCAGAGGTTCTTGAATATTTTCAGATGGTCATACCTGATCTGGTATTTGGCAGCTTTTATAACTCCCTATCTCATGGGCGCACTATGGCTGTATGATTATCAAGTGCTGGCTTTTGGGTTTCCACTTCTTATCGCAATGGCTTATCTGATTCTCGTCAAGCGTGGTTTGTCTCCCCTTCAGCTGGTTATGTGGATTTTGTTTGGAGTTGGGATTTCCATTACGCTGTTTGTTGAAGTCTTTGTATTGAAAGGCGACGGTGGCCGCTCGAATACGGTTTTCCGTTTTTATAATCAAGCCTGGTTTATACTGGGGATCGCGACAAGCCTTGCCCTGGTGGAGGCATTGACTGGTTTGCAGAATTGGTCCCGCTCTGCCAGATATACCTGGGGTTCCATCCTGGGTGTGCTGGTATTATTTGCCGCCAGTTACCCATTAATTGCCACGGAAAAGAAAGTAACTGATCGCTGGCCGGATATTCAAAACCCGCCTCACTCCCTGGATGGGGCTGAGTTTATGCTTGGAGATGCCAACAGTCTCAATCCTGCAATATACAATGACGATAATCGTCCATTAAACCTTAGCCGTGATTACGCAGCCATCCAGTATATGCAGGATCACGTCAGCGGTTCCCCTGTATTTGTGGAAGGACACACCGAGGAATATCGCTGGGGTTCGCGTTTTGCAATTTATACGGGGCTGCCCTCTGTGGTGGGGTGGAGCTGGCATGTCCGCCAGCATAACTCCCTGCTGGACGGTGCCATTGTTGACAGGCTGATTGATGAGGTTGATAAATTTTACAACACGGGAGATATTCAGGCTGCCAGGCAATTTTTGGCCAGACATCAGGTCCAGTATATTGTCGTTGGCGATCTGGAACGCGCCTACTATGATCCCAATGGATTTGGAAAATTCCAGGACATGGTTAACCAGGGAATGTTGAGAATAGCCTTTGGAGATAACAGCTCCAGCTCAACCACGATCTTTGAAGTTGTCAGCATCCAATAAAGCCTGCAGGACTGGACTTGCGTAAGATCTGATCCCCCGCAGCTTTTCCAGGCAAATTTTCGTAGATTCCAACCCAACTCTGCCATTCAGGTGTCACCGCACTAAAACGTGGAGAGGCAGAAACTTGACGAAAAAAGGGGTTCACAGGCAAACTCATAGGACTACCACATCCTTGAGAGTTGCCAATGAACCCACAAGAGCTATTTTGCCCGAATATGGAGTGTCCGACAAGAGGTCAAACTGGAAAAGGGAACATTCACGTTCACAGCCAGAAAGACAAGCGCTGTATATGCGATGTTTGCCAAGAAACATTTACAACCAGCAAGGGTACGATCTTTTATCGTCTTCGTCACGATCCAAAAACTGTGCTGTGTGTGATCGTCTTGCTGGGCTATGGTTGTCCACTGCAAGCCATCGTCAAGGCTTTCGACTTGGATGAACGAACAGTCAGGGATTGGCATGAGTGAGCAGGCAAACATTGTCAAAACATTCATGAGCAGATTGTCGAGAAGAGTGAACAAGATTTACAGCAAGTGCAAGCAGATGAAATCAAGGTCAAGGCTTTGATGGGATCCTAATGGATGGCATTGGCGATGGCAGTTTCAACCCGATTATGGTTAGGCGGCGTGGTCAGTCGCAA
>JAIFNG010000111.1 GCA_020047815.1 Anaerolinea sp. | reverse complement strand
TTTTTCATTCTTCTCTCCTTGAGAATATTAAGAAATTAATTAATTTTTACGTTGACTGAAAAAATGAGGATTTGTCAATTGTGGGAAGGCGCCTCCTGTGGAAAAGAAGAGTACACGGATTGACTTGATATTCCTGAAAGCGTTTTTATGAAAGCACTTTCATAATTAGTATAGCATAAATTTCGCGCGTGTCAATAAGATTCTTAAAGTCAATTTTTTGGAGAGGGGAAGCCTATGTCAAAACTTAAGTCGTCATGCGTTTGATTAATTTGAGCGGAAGGTTGATGTGTTGTAATGGGCGTTTTGGTTCGCTGATGCGCGCGAGTAATATTTCTGCCGCCAGTCTGCCTGATTCATCCAGGTGTTGACAGATGGTGGTCAGGTCCACATGTTCTGCCACATCAATATCGTCAAAGCCAATAATGGCAAGGTCATCCGGGACCTTGATATTTAATTGCCGCGCAACTTTCATAACGCTCAATGCCTGTATATCGGATGCGGTAAATATCGCAGTGGGTGGCTTTGGCAGGCTTAGCAATTCAAGAGCGCCCTGCCTGGATTCTTCCTGGGTGTATGGGCATGAACTGATATGGGCCTTGGGCAATGAAAGGCCTGCTTCCTGCAGGACTTGTTTGAACCCCGTCAGGCGGGATCGCACAGGGTGGATCGAGAATTTTTCAGGCGGCTCAATATCACCCAGAAATGCAAATGTCCGGTGTCCCTGCTTGATGAGGTGTTCAGCAGCCAGCTGCCCGCCATGCTCATCGTCGATCACGATGCTGTTTAATCGCGGGTGTGAGTACTCGATCAGGACAGTTTCCATGTCATTATTGGATAGACGCCTGGCGTCCTGGTCGCCAAGAGAAAGAGACATAATGATTAAACCGTCAATATTTCTCATGAGAGGGATCGAGGAAATATAGCCCTGCAGGTGATCCATTGAATCAATGGGGTAGATCACTAATTCATAGTTTGCCTTTGATAAGGCGGAGGCAACACCCCTAAAGCGCTGCACAAAGGACGGGGCTGTAAAAAACGGTGTCAAAACCCCGATCCGGTTCGTGTTCTGCCGTGCGCGGGCACGAGCATCTGCCCTGGGAATGAATTCAAGCTGGTCAATGGCATTCATCACGCGCTTGTGCGTTATCGAATTGACTTTATCCGGCGCGTTCAGGACGCGGGAGATCGTCGAAATACTAACGCCAGACAATCTGGCTACATCATAGATGGTGGGGGGCTTTTTCTCAGGAGGCATGGCGGTTTCTGAAAGCACTTTCAGTTTAACATATAAAGTTGTGAACCGTCAATCAAATGAGTCGTGAGAATCCTTCATTTGGTTTTGTTTTGCCAGACAGGGATCAGGGGAAAAGCAGTGGGAAAACTCAACCTTAAAATATGTTGACAGGTAAAAAATTTGTGCAATAATTGAATTGTCGGTATCGTTACCGGTATTGATACCGATAAAATCCTTTTTCTGAATTAGGTTTGATGTGAAACACAAAAAACGTGCAGTAACAATTCAGGATGTTGCCAAAACTGCGAAAGTCTCGGTCTCTACGGTTTCCCGTGTGCTGAACGGAAAAGTTGATGTTGCAAGTGAGACACAAGACCGGATCCTGGCAGTGATCAGCAAATTAGGCTATACATCAAACCTGGCTGCCCGCAGTATGCGCAGCCACAAAAAAAATCTGATCGGGCTTGTGGTTCCAGATTTTGGACTGTATTCCGTGGAGATCATGAAGGGGGTTAATCGGGCAATCGCCGAATCAAAGTATGACCTTTTGGCATATACAACAGGGGATGTCCAGAAGAATGGCGCGACCTTACACGAACAACATTACGTTTCTCTTTTAAGTAACTCAGTTACTGATGGTGTGATTATCGTAGCGTCGGATTCTGCAGAATTTATCGCCAATGCACCCATTGTTGCAGTAGATCCGCACGTGATTAATCCCAACTATCCATCCGTGCAGGGAATGAACTATCATGGTTCCCTGGAGGTTATGAATTATCTTATTGAGCTGGGGCATCGCCGCATTGGATTTATAGGTGGGAGTCAGCAAGTGAGTAGCGCCGTACGCCGCCTAAAAGGGTACCAGGATGCATTGGCAAATGCAGATATTGAGTATGATGAAGAACTTATTACCCCCGGTGACTTTACGCAAAAAACTGCTTTCAAGTATGCCCGGCAGTTGCTTGAAATGAAGAATCCACCGACGGCGATATTTGCCGTCAATGATCAATCAGCGATCGGTACCTTCCAGGCGGCGGAAGAACTGGGGATCAGTATTCCAGATGAGCTTTCCGTTGTGGGATTCGATAATATTTCGGAAGCCAAATACCTGGGGCTGACAACTGTGGATCAGTTTCTCGCTGAGATGGGTTATGTGGCAGTCCAGCTGCTGATAAAATTAATTAACGGTGAAGCACTCGAACTCGAAGTTCACAAGATCCAGACAAAATTGGTAAAACGTACTTCTTGTCAAAAATTAATCCAAACCGAACCGATCATCTGATTGGGTAGGCGCGGATTTTTTTATCTCATTTTCGGGAACGTTACCGAAGATGGGGGCAGCGAACTGGTTGGCTGTAAATAAATTTTTAGTTCAGCAACCTGCCCTGGTACTGAACTCGTGTGCTGCTTTTTTGCAGCCATGAGAGAAGTGAACAAAGTCATTATCAATGGAAGATCATCCTTCCAATTTAAGGAGGTGCCCGGCAAAAATAAAAGTGATGCTAATTCAAACATCTGAAAAGAGAGCGTCCGATATCCAAAGGACACCGGACGCCGTCGAGAAGAAGCCTGCACCCGTCGTAAGGTAAAGCAGGCTCCCAACTCGGTAATATATCACAACTATTAAGGAGTAAGAGGAAAATGAAACGTTTATATTTCGTTCTGTCCGTTTTAGTGGCATTGAGCATGTTGCTCTCTGCATGTGGCGCCCCCGCTACGGAAAAAACCGTCCTAAACGTCTGGTCATTTACCAATGAAATCAATACCATGGCGATTGCCTTTGAAGGCACGCATCCTGATGTGGATGTTGTTTACACCATGATCCCCATGACCAATGGTGAATATCAGACAAAACTCAAGGCTGCCATCGGCACCGCTGACACACCCGACGTGATCGCTTTGGAAGCCGCTTTTGTAAAGGAATATGTTGAAGCTGATTTCCTCGCCGACCTGGGTGAATTGCTCCCAATCGCCGAAGCTGCAAAAACCTACCCCTTTGTTACTGACGTAGGCACGAACGCGGCAGACGGTGTCATCAAGGGTTTTGCCTACCAGGCAACTCCCGGCGCAGTGTTTTATCGCCGCAGTCTCGCAAAGGAATATTTTGGCACGGATGATCCCGCAGAAATCCAGGCTTTAATGGCTGACATGGACAAATTTATTGAAATGGCAGCGGTTATCAAGGAAAAGTCAGACGGAAACACCTACATGGTTGGCTCCAGTGGTGATTTCCAGAACCCATTTTTTGCAAATCGCGCACAGCCATGGGTGGTTGATGAAACCCTGGTTGTTGACCCGATGGTCGAAAAATATATCGAGACTGCCAAACTTTTCCGTGATGAAGGGTACGAAGCCCAGGCTCAACAATGGCAGGAAGGCTGGTTCGCCGGCATGAACGACAGCCTGGTCGATGCCAATGGCAATTCCAAGCAGGTGTTCTCTTATTTCCTGCCGACATGGGGTCTTCCCTATGTTTTGGCGCCCAATGCGAAGTCTGCGGATGGAGCGCACGATACAAGCGGCGACTGGGGCGTTGTGACTGGTCCGCTTCCTTATCAATGGGGCGGAACCTGGCTTGGCGCGATGGCAAAAAGCCCGAATCTTGAACTGGCCAAGGAATTCATCCGCTTCTGCACCCTGGATGAAAAGAACCTGACCAATTGGGCAACAGGCGTTTATACCAATGACTATCTCAAGGCCATCGATCCGCAGGTCCCGGAAGATCAGGTGCAGGCAGCCGGCGACTTTGTCTCCAGCCAGGTGGTTGTTGAGAAGATCACAGCCTCCTTTGATGACTCCGAGCTAAGCGCCTTCCTCGCTGGACAAAATTCTTACGCAGGTTTTGCAGCGGCAGCTCCCTCGGTCAATGCCAAGTTGATGACCGGTTCTGATGACGCAATCCAACGCGCACTCAATGACCCGATCAACCAATACCTAAACGGCGTAATTGATGCTGATACAATGTGGACAACGTGGAAAGACGCCCTCCGCGTTGAATTCCCTAATCTGGTAATCAAGTAACCTAATCTAATGTGCAACTGTGGGGCGGTGTATACTCCATACACTGCCCTACAAAATTAATTATAGGAGTAATAATGAATCAAGCTTCCTTAAAAAGAAATTATTATGGGTATTTATTCATCGCACCGTTCGTTATTGCTTTTCTAATATTTGGCTTGTATCCGATCTATAACACCATTGCCCTGAGTTTTACCGATGCGACATTGATGAGTAAAACGGGTAATTTTATCGGTCTTATGAACTTTGAACGGTTGTTTGCCGATGATATTTTCATGAATGCCGTGAAGAATACTTGGCTGCTCTGGATCTTGAATTTTATTCCACAGGTCGGAATAGCCATGTTGTTGTCTGTCTGGTTCACGAACGCCAGATTGAATATTAAGGCGGTTGGGGTCTGGCGGGCTTTATTCTTTTTGCCAAATCTGCTTATGCCAGCCGCAGTTGCTGCGTTGTTTTTTAGCCTGTTCTCCTTCTATGGTCCTGTAAATCAGTTTTTGGTGCGCTCAGGGTTCCTTCCCGAAGCCATGCAGTTTTTGCAGGATGTCACGGTGACCCGCAGTCTGGTCATTTTCATTCAATGGTGGATGTGGTTCGGGCAAACGATCATTATCTTGATCGCAGGCATGACCTCGATCCCCCTGCCGCTCTATGAAGCCGCCATGGTGGACGGGGCAACATCCACTCAGATGTTTAACCGTATTACCCTGCCATTATTAAAACCCATTCTCATTTATGTATTTGTCACCTCGCTTGTCGGTGGCATGCAAATGTTTGATATTCCATTCCTGCTGACAGATGGTCGTGGTTCACCCAGCGGCTCCATTATGACCAATAACATCCTGATGTATCTCAAATTCAGCAGCAGCAAAGGTCATATTGGGGCGGCTTCCTCTGTTGGGGTTTTGGTGTTCTTTATGACCAGTATTTGTGCGCTTGCCATATTTTATTTTTTGCGTGAAAAAGACAGCGCAACCAGCAAGTCAGCGAAGAGGTAACGATCATGTTTAATAATTACAAATTTAACACTAACCTAATGCGTGTATTTGTATATATTGTGCTGGTTATCATTCTGATCGTCACGGTTGTTCCCATCTGGTTGTTGATCGTTAATGCAACCCGTTCCACAGTGGAAATTCAACAGGGTATCAGCTTCATGCCGAGTACCCATCTGTTCGAAAATTATGGCATTCTGCTGGGCCGGGGTCTTAACCTGGGAAGAGGTTTTGGAAACAGTCTTTTTGTGGCGGTTGCCTCAACCATTATCACAGTATATTTCTCATTGCTGACTGCGTATGGCATTGTTGTTTATAACTTTAAAGGGAAAAAACTGTTCTCCAACTTCATTGTTGTGCTGGTCATGATCCCCATGCAGTTATCCATTATTGGTTTCTATCAATATATGTCAAAACTTGGGCTTACCGATAATTACGCATCACTTATTCTGCCGCTCATTGCGAACGCCGGTTCTGTGTTCTTTGGCAAGCAATATCTTGAGTCAGTGGTCATTAATGATCTTATTGATGCAGCCAGGGTGGATGGCGCCAGTGAGATCGGAATTTTTCATCGGATCATGATGCCGCTGGCGGTTCCCGGGGCAATGACCATGGGCATCTTCGCATTTGTTGCCGCCTGGAATAACTTCTTTAACGCGTTCATATTAATCTCCTCCATAGAAAAATACACACTGCCGATGTTGGTGCAAACCCTGCGCGGCGATGTGTATCGCACCGAATTCGGTGCGATTTATCTGGGACTTGCAGTGACCGTTGTACCTATCATACTTATTTATGCCTTGTTCTCCAGGTATATTGTGAGCGGTATTGCCATGGGATCCGTGAAGGAATAATCAAGATTGATCTGAAGAACTCCTGATTCTCAAAGTTTGTTATACATTACTTTCGGGGCGGTATCAGAAGAGATTAAACAGGGCTAATTCATCTCCTTCTTCTTTGCACCCCCACCTCCAATCGATGAGGTGGGGGCAGGGTACGGCTGTCTCTTAAACCAACAATGGATACAATTAAGAAAGTGAGTGTGTTATGGATCTCGTTAAACAACATGTAAAAAAGATCATCGGCCAATTATCGCTGGAGGAAAAACTCGCCCAGCTTGGTTCCTATTGGATGTACGACCTTCAAACCAACGGGGAACTCGACCAGAAAAAGATAGGTGAAAAACTTAAGCATGGAATTGGGCAGATCACCCGCATTGCTGGAGCATCAACCCTTGATCCGGTCAATGCGGCAAAGGCTGCCAATCGACTCCAAAAATTCCTGATCGAGAATACACAACACGCCATTCCTGCGATTGTGCATGAAGAGTGCTGTTCTGGTGCAATGATCCTTGGTGGTACGATGTTCCCGCAAATGCTCGGACTCGCCAGTACGTTTCGCCCTGCACTTGCCGAAACCATGACATCCAGCATTCGGAGACAATTGCGCGCCATCGGCGCGCAGCAGGGGCTGGCTCCAGTTCTTGATGTCTCACGCGACACTCGCTGGGGCCGGGTTGAAGAAACCTTTGGAGAAGACCCAACCCTCGTCAGTCATTTTGGCATGGCTTACATCAAGGGTCTGCAGGGAGATAATCTCAGGGATGGAATTATGGCAACGGGCAAACATTTTGTCGGGCACAGCCAAAGCCAGGGCGGGCTTAATTGCGGGCCCGTTCATTTGGGGTGGCATGATGTTTACGACATTTTTCTTATGCCATTTCAAGCCGCCATTCGTGATGCCAAACTGGCATCCATGATGAATGCCTACCCTGAGTTGGATGGGGAAGTGGTTGCCGCATCACGCCGCATCCTAACTGACCTTCTGCGTGGTGAACTTGGGTTTGATGGAATTGTTGTCTCGGACTACGAAGCCGTTTTGATGATCCACAATTTTCATAACCTTGCTGCCGACACGTCCACCGCCGGGAGGCTGGCGTTGACTGCAGGTATTGATGTTGAATTGCCAACCATCGTTTGTTATGGAGATCCGCTAAAAGCTGCGCTCGAGGTGGGAGATCTGAATCTTGAGACAATAGACTTGGCTGTCAGCCGGCACTTGCAGAAGAAGATCGAACTTGGCTTGTTTGAGAATCCTTATGTCGATGAAGACCGCGTGCTTGAAGTATTTGAGACCCCGGAAAACCGCACTCTTGCCCGTGAAATTGCCGTTCAAAGCATGGTTTTATTGAAAAACGATGGTCTGTTACCCTTGAGCAAAAGCGTCAAGACCCTGGCCGTCATCGGTCCAAATGCTGACAATGGTAGAAACCAACTTGGAGATTATTCCTACGCCGCTGTGCTCCAATTAATGCAGCTACAGAAACCTGCAGATTCGAGTTTTGTCGATGTTGACCTGAATAAAATTGCACAACACGATATTAAGCTGGTCACTTTGCTTGATGGTATTAAGGCATCTGTATCTTCAGAAACAAAGATCATTTATGCGCTGGGATGTCAAAACCTGGGCGGTGATACTTCAGGGTTTGATGAGGCGATTCATGCCGCAAAACTGGCTGATGCAGTCGTGCTTGTATTGGGAGACCACTCGGGCTTGGTTCCATCCTGTACAACCGGTGAAACCCGTGACAGTGCGGATTTGAAACTGCCAGGCGTTCAGGAGGAATTAGCCCGTGAAATTATTGCCGTTGGCAAGCCGGTTGCGGCTGTGTTAATTAACGGACGTCCCTTTGCCATGCCCTGGCTGGCGGAGAATGCCAATGCAATTCTTGAAGCATGGCTTCCAGGGGAGGAAGGCGGACCTGCTGTTGCAGATGTGTTGTTTGGGGACCAAAATCCCGGCGGCAAACTGCCGATCTCATTTCCGCGTTCAGTGGGACAGGTTCCAGTCTTCTACAACGCCAAACCATCAGGAATGAGGTCCAATTGGTATGTGGATTATGTTTCCGAAAAAACCACACCATTGTATTCGTTTGGATATGGATTAAGTTATACAAGGTTCGAATACAGTGAACTATCCATTGACCGGAAACAGGTCGGGGTTGGTGAGGTTGTGAACATATCACTCACGATTGAGAATGTGGGGAAAGTTGCGGGTGATGAGGTTGTCCAGCTTTATGTTCGTGATGAGTACGCATCCATGCCGCGCCCGATCAAGGAATTGAGAGGATACCAGCGCATACCATTGAAACCCGGCGAAAAACGCACGGCGACCTTCCATTTGCCTGTTGACCAACTGGCGTTCTATGACGTGGATCTGAAACTATGTGTGGAGAGCGGCAGGATGCTTGTCATGGCGGGTGGTTCATCAGATGATATTCGCCTGCACGGTGAGTTTGAAATTGCAGGTGATAAAAAATCCCTTGTGAAAGACCGTGTGTTTGTTTGCCCTGTTACTGTTACGTAAAGGTTCGGGTCAAATAATATGGCATATTCACGTACGATTGATGAGATTGAAGTTGTAAATTTTCTTGGACAAAAATGTATTTCAGCGGAGAATGCATCCCTGAGACTGTTGGTTACTCGATCTGTGGGGCCGCGAATCCTTTCGCTTTCTTTTGGCGGAGGCGAAAATATGATGGCTGAATTGCCGGATTTTGTCGTGGATTGTCCCGGCAGCGGTAAATTTCATGCCTATGGTGGACATCGTCTGTGGCATGCGCCGGAAGAACCGGGTCGTACCTATCTGCCGGATGATGATCCGGTTGAAATCACTCCGCTGGATAATGGATACCTGTTAACTCAGGGGGTCGAGCTCAAAACAGGTTTGCAAAAATCCATGGAGATCTGTTTGCAGGGCGATGAACCGCGGGTAATTATTACCCATCGATTGTCGAATCATGGGTTGTTTCCGGTAACGTGTGCTCCATGGGCGATCACGCAGCTGAAGGTCGGGGGGGTGGCAATATTGCCACAGTCTTGTGTAGATACCAATTTATTGCCAAACCGCTCGCTGATCTTTTGGCCTTACACCGATCCATCCGGGTCAAATGTGCTTTGGGGGAAGAACTATATTTTAGTGCGCGTAAATGTGGATGTGCCTTTCAAAGTTGGTTTCCCAAACCCGCGCGGTTGGCTCGCGTATTGGTTGAATGGGACCCTGTTTGTTAAACACGCAAAATTTGACCCGCAGTCTGCCTATTTTGATTTTGGCAGTTCGAGCGAATGTTATTGCAATGATCGGTTCATTGAACTGGAAACGCTGGCGCCCATTGGCGTGATCGATCCAGAGGCACATGCCACTCATGTGGAAACATGGGAGCTGTATGGCGGGCTTGATCGTCCGCAAAATGAAAGGGATGTGCAGTGTCTTGTTGAGAAATTGGGATTGGAATAGTGAATAAGGCGCTTGACGCTCAGCGCTGTTAAAAATATTTATGGAGAGGTATTATGCGCTACGGTCATTTTGATGATTTACACCGTGAGTATGTTATTGAGACCCCTGAAACACCCCTGCCGTGGATCAACTACCTCGGTAGTGAATCCTACTTTGGGTTAATTTCCAATACGGCAGGCGGGTATTCTTTCTATAAGGATGCGCGTTTACGCCGCTTGACCCGTTATCGCTACAATAATGCCCCATTGGATGTTGGCGGGCGATATATTTACCTGCGGGATAACGATCCGCTCGCTACCCAAAGCTGGTCTCCATCCTGGATGCCAGCCCGTACACCTTTGGACTTCTACGAATGTCGTCATGGCATGGGCTACACCACCATCCGTTCCAGGTTGTCTGGGATCGAATCTCATACTCGTTACTTCGTTCCTCTGGGTGAGAACCTTGAAATCTGGGAGTTGACTCTTACAAATCAACGTGACCAGCATGCTGATCTTTCCATTTTTTCCGCGGTTGAATTCAATCTATGGGATGCAATGGATGATGCAACAAATTTTCAGCGCAATTATTCGATCGGGCAGGTGGAGGTTGTTGATGGGGTTATCTATCACAAAACCGAATACCGCGAGCGGCGCGATCACTTTGCTTATTTTGCCTGCTCTGAAGAACTGGCGGGTTTTGATACTCAACGGGATGCCTTCCTGGGTTCCTATCGTGGCTGGGATAATCCCAAAGCTGTGGAATCAGGAGGATCATTTAATTCGATCACGCATGGCTGGCAGCCGATCGGTTCACATCATGTCAAAATCCAATTGAAGGCGGGTGAACAGAAAAAGATCATCTTCATTCTTGGATATCATGAAAATCCAGGCGATGCGAAATTTGACCCGCCCGATTCACAGACTATTAACAAACGCACCGTTTTGCCCACCATCTCCCGCTATCTTGATGCAGATAATGTTGAAAAGGCATTTCAAGCATTGCGCATTCACTGGTTGGGATTGCTGGAAAAATTCCAGGTAATCACTCCCGATGTCCACACGAACCGGATGGTCAATATCTGGAACGCCTATCAAACCATGATCACATTCAATATGTCGCGCTCTGCTTCGTATTTTGAAAGCGGCATTGGGCGCGGGATGGGATTCCGCGATTCGACACAGGACTTGCTCGGTTTTGTACATCTGATCCCGGAGCGGGCGCGAGAACGCATCCTGGATCTGGCTGCCACCCAACTCGAAACAGGCGGTGCTTATCACCAATACCAGCCTTTGACCAAACGCGGTAATAATGATGTAGGTTCCGGATTTAATGATGACCCATTGTGGCTCGTATTGGCTGTGACCGCATATGTTAAAGAGACGGGCGATTGGAGCATACTGCAGGAACTGGTTCCTTATGACAATAAGTCTGGTTCCGAACAGCCCTTGCATGATCACCTGCAGCGTTCGCTGCAATACACATTGGACCGTCTTGGACCGCATGGTTTACCGCTCATTGGTCGAGCAGATTGGAACGACTGCCTTAACCTAAACTGCTTCTCTGATACCCCGGGACAATCTTTCCAGACCACGACCAACAAGGAGGGCAAGGTGGCGGAAAGTGTCTTCATTGCCGGGTTGTTTGTCCTGGCAGCCAGGGAGATGGCAGATTTGGTTGCGCGCTGCCCGTTGAAGGCTGAGTGGTCTTTTAAAAATTTCAATATTCAACCCTCAACCTATTATGAAAATGCAATTTCGCAAATGGAAGAGGTCATCTGGAAGTACGGCTGGGACGGCGATTGGTTCCGCCGCGCGTATGATGATTTCAGTCATGTGCTTGGTTCAAAGGAGAATGAAGAGGGAAGGATATTTATTGAGCCACAGGGGATTTGTGTAATGGCTGACCTGGGTTTAAAAGATGGCCGTGCAGAAAAGGCCATGCACGCGGTGAAAGAGCATCTTGCTACGCCGCATGGTATCGTTTTGCAGCAGCCGGCTTTTAGTAAATATTATTTGCATTTGGGTGAGATCTCGTCCTACCCGCCAGGCTACAAGGAAAATGCGGGAATATTTTGTCACACGAATCCGTGGATCATGATCTCGGAGGTAAAACTTGGGCGGGGCGATCAGGCGCATGATTATTATTCACGCATCAACCCATCTGCGCGTGAGGAGATAAGTGATCTGCATCGGTGTGAGCCTTATATATATGCTCAAATGATCGCTGGCAGGGATGCGGCGACACATGGCGAAGCAAAGAACTCATGGCTGACCGGTACTGCTGCGTGGAATTATGTTGCCATTTCACAATGGATACTCGGCATCCGCCCAACCTATGACGGCTTACGGGTGGCACCGGTTGTCCCGTCAACTTGGGAAAAGTTTGAAGCGGTGCGTAGTTTCCGGGGAGTCCGGTATATTGTCCTTGTCGTAAGGAAGGGGACGGGCAACGAAGTCCACCTGGAAGTGGATGGGAAATCCGTCGAAGGGGACACCATCCCGATACCTGCTGATGGAATAAAGGAAGTCCGCGTTCTAGTTACTTTAAATTAAACATGAAAACCAATTTATCAACGCGCAGCGTCGTTTTGATCTGGTTCGGATGGGTGGCGGTTATGCCTGCCTGTCAATATTGAATCGGCAAGCGCAATGAATTAGTACAATCTGATCAAATGCTCATTAGCTATAATTTTTGGACAGCTTAATACTTTGGAGAACAAAAATGGAAAAAAAGATATATCAATTCCCCCAGGGTTTTGTCTGGGGCGCGGCAACTGCATCCTATCAAATTGAAGGGGCATGGAATGAGGACGGCAAGGGCGAAAGCATCTGGGATCGCTTCAGCCATACCCCCGGTAAAGTACAGGATGGTGATACGGGGGATATGGCTTGTGACCATTACCATCACTGGGAAGAGGATCTGGATGCCATAAAAAAACTGGGATTGAATGCGTATCGTTTTTCGATTGCCTGGCCTCGTGTCCTGCCAGGCGGGCGTGGGATCATCAACGAAACCGGGCTTGATTTTTACAGTAAGATGGTGGATCGATTGCTAAAGCTGGAGATTGAGCCCTACATTACGTTATATCATTGGGACCTGCCGCAAAAATTGCAGGATGAAGGCGGTTGGGCATCCAGGTCTGTCGTGGATGCCTTTGTGGAATATGCAGATGTTATCAGCCGGGCATTGGGTGACAGGGTTAAGAATTGGATCACGCTCAACGAACCCTGGGTCAGCGCATTTGTTGGTTACAAGGATGGGCGTCATGCACCCGGGCACACCGATCTGCATGAGGCATTGGCAGCATCCCATCACTTGCTACTCTCGCATGGAAATTCTGTCCCAGCCATTCGCCGCAATTGCAGCGGGGCGAATGTGGGGATCACGTTGAATTTAACTCCGCAAGTGCCTGCCTCTTCCAGCGTGGCTGATCGAGTTGAGGCTGTCTGGGTGGATGGCTATATCAATCGCTTCTTTCTGGACCCGTTGGTTGGACGCGGCTACCCAAGGGATGTGGTGGATGAAACAGGCGACGAGATGGCTTTTATTCAACCGGGAGACATGGGAATAATTTCAGTACCTGTGGATTTTGTGGGCGTCAATTATTACACTCGGAATATTGCCCGCTCAGAAAAAATCAGTGAAGCTGATAATGCACCCCGCACTGTTATTCGGGGTGATGAAATAACCGAGATGGACTGGGAGGTTTACCCAGAGGGACTCTATAAAACCCTGGGCCGCCTGTATTTTGATTATGACTTTCCGGCGATTTATATTACAGAAAACGGCGCGTCATTTAACGATCAAATCAGTGCAGACGGTGAGGTGGATGACCCCTCACGTTTATCGTACATCAAGCGCCATCTGGAGCAAACGCAGCGTGCGATCGAAGCGGGAGTTCCAGTAAAAGGTTATTTCGCCTGGTCGCTGATGGATAACTTCGAATGGGGGTTTGGGTATTCCAAACGTTTTGGGTTGATCCATGTGGATTACAAAACCCAGAAGCGTACCTTCAAATCGAGCGCGAAATGGTATCAGCAGGTCGTTCAACGTAATGCAGTTGATTAACCAGACATTTCTTTGTCGTGCAAAATTCACCCCGTAATAATTGATTATGGGTAAGTTTTGTGTATTGGACCGCAAAAGATTTATTAACTCCTTTGCGTGTAGTGAAAAATGAAGGCACACTTTCCAAACAGGTGTGAGAACCGTGTCGAAATGGGTAATAATTGGTTGTGGTAAAATTTTTATCCAATGTTTCGATGGCGAGCAGTTCACCTTGTCCTTGCAGTTAACGGTTTTATGACTGCGATCAGTGCTTTTGTTGCTGTATACGCTTTGTTTTTAATCCCCTCAGACCCCAGAAATAGCATATTTCTGGGGCTTTCTCTTCAGCGATTGATAATGCCTGGGGGAATTTTTCTGATAGGGATCATCCTGACTGGTTTATCGGTTAATGCCCTGCGTGATAGACCCTGGTCGGATGGGATTTGGCTTCTACTTTTTGGACAGGAGCGGTTGGCAAAAGGAATTCGTTGGGGGGCTGCGTTGGTACTCCTGGCAGGTTTGACCGTTTCCTTCATGCCTTTGTATCGTTTCGGGGAGTATCAGGATTATTTTATTCGCATTTCTCCCATTGTGGATTGGATGACTTTTGTCAGTCTCCTGACATTTGTGACTGCTTGGATCCAAAAATATGGGTTGCATTGGCGGCTTTTTTTATCAATACTACACACCCAAAAGACAGCCTTGACCATCGCCTTGATCTCGGCAATAACCTTTGCCTTGATCTGGGTGTTTGTTGCAAAGACCGGTATGGGTTTAACAGTCGGTGATGGGTATTGGTATGAGGTGGGTGTGCCAATTTTGCCGCTGCAGGTGATTTTTGCATTTGCGATCGGCATGGGTGTTTTTTTTCTTGAAAGGTCCTCCGTTAGTGCGCGTCTTCCAGCCCGGGTGGATCTGTTGGTTTTTTTTCTTCTCTGGGGAATAACGGCTTTTTTCTGGGCGAGAGAACCATTGCGCTCCAGTTTTTTTGCCCCCGGTCCTCTCTCTCCCGGCAATACATATCATCCATATTCCGATGCTTCCTCCTTTGACCTGGGAGGTCAATTTGCATTAATCGGTCAGGGCATTAACAACGGGGTATTTTTTGATCGGGCTTTGTATATGGCGTTCCTGGCTTTCCTGCATTCGCTTGTTGGGCAGGATTATGTTCAGGTTGTTACATTGCAGACCGCGATCTTCGCTGTCCTGCCGGCGATCATGTACTTCTTGGGAAAAGAAATTCACAGCCGCTCTTTTGGTATCACATTTGCTGTTTTGACATTATTGCGCGGGATCAATGGGCTTGCTGCTGGATCCATGA
This sequence comes from Anaerolinea sp., assembly GCA_020047815.1. Classification (GTDB taxonomy): domain Bacteria; phylum Chloroflexota; class Anaerolineae; order Anaerolineales; family Villigracilaceae; genus Villigracilis. Next base: position 1,552 of record JAIFNG010000111.1, on the reverse strand, counting down.
TCAACCTCGCAAACCAAAAACAAATGCTGACAGACTTTCCCATGCTCATTTTTGCTGCCTGGTTTGCTCTAGTGAGCGTGAAATGGTTGAAACTCCCCGGAAAAAATTACACTTACGCTCTCTGGGCAGGTGGCGTGGCAGGGTTAGCGGTCATGCTGCGAACCAACGCACTTTTTCTTGTGCTTCTTGCGGCGTTATTAGCGGCGATCGTTTACTGGCGTCAAAAGGTCCATGGTCTTGTGGTTGGGTTTCTACTTGTAATTACCATGTTTGCAAGCACGTTTGCCTGGGGATTTTATAACGATGGATCCATATTTGATGTATATCTTTATAGGATTCTTCTGGTAATTGAGGCACGCTATCCACAGCCTGCATTCCCTGAGTCACAGGGGAATGGATCTTCATCCGTAGATCTTGCTTACCGAAATCAGGGGACAAGTAAACCGTATACACCTCATTCGGCATCCGCATCTCAGTCCAGGCTCGCTGCTCAAGATCAGCCGGTTTCCCTACCCCAGCCATCTGTCAATACTACGGGAGAGGATGATGAAATTAAACCCATCCCGGTTTTTGTGACGCTCCATTTTTTGCATAACATTGTGACTTCAGCTCTTATTTTGCCGACAAGCCCTGATCTTCATAATTTGCGCTATACCCTTAAAGCTGATGATTCGATCTGGAAATCGGATTGGAGTGGGGATCTTGCGTTAGGTACCGTCATTTTCTTGGCCATCAATCTGTTGCTGGTTTCATTGGGAATGGGTGTGAGTTGGAACTCAGGCGGGCTTGCCGGACTGGTTCCACTGGGGACCTTCATTTTTTACGATCTTTCCAATGCTTTTGCCCGCACCTCGGGTGGACGTTATGTTGTCCCCATTGATTGGGTCGTGCTTTTTTATTTTGCATTGGGTTTGTTCCAGGTCGTTCAATGGGGTATGGGATTGTCTGGTTTTTCTCCCGGGGATGATGTAAAAAATAGTTCCACTGTCCCGAATGGAGATGGTGCGGTCTGGACCTGGGAACCAATAAAAAAAGCGCCCCTAATTATTCTAGTCTTTCTGCTGATTGGAACATCCCTGCCAGCGTTATCACAAATTTACCCGAGACGGTATGTTGCCCAAACCCGAAATGAAATGATCACGCTGTTGGATCAGGAGGGGTATTTGCAGAAAATGGGATTTGATAAGGATGCTCTGACAGCTCTTTCTCGCCAATCGTCTGCTTTTAAAATCATAAACGGAAGGGCATTGTATCCGCGGTCTTTTTGGGAAAATGAAGGTATTCCGAAAAAGCGCAATCCATATAGTGTGATGGGGTTTCCGAGGATTGCTTTTATGGTGGTCGGGCCGCATGGGGCGAGTGCTGTGATCCTGCCGCAGGAAGACATTCCCTACTTCCCCAATGCAGCAGATGTATATGTGCTGGGTTGTCAGAGGGATGATTACATTGACGCCTTGGCGGTGCTTGTGCTTGACGATCAGCAAGTAGTCTATGTGCGCCAGCCATCCCCGCCGCTTGAATGCCCCCTGCCGCAGCCTGTATGTAATGAAAA
>JAIFNG010000138.1 GCA_020047815.1 Anaerolinea sp. | reverse complement strand
TAGAATGAGAAGTCGTTGTTGCCGCCATCCCACAAGATGATGTCCACTTCTTTTTCAGCAGCGCGCACGATTTTTTCATAATCTACGCCGGCATATACGATCACGCCATTGTCGATGTGCGGTTCGTATTCCTCACGCTCTTCGATCGTGCAGGCATGTTTGACCAGGTCTTTGTAATCTGCAAAGCGCTGTACTTCCTGCTTGACCAAATTTCCATAAGGCATTGGATGGCGAATGGCCGCAACCTTGTATCCCATCTCGCGCAGAATTAGGGATACGCGCCTCGTTGTCTGGCTTTTGCCTGACCCTGTCCGAACGGCACAGACCGATACGACGGGTTTCGTGGATTTTACCTGGGTGTAATTCGTTCCCATCAAGCGGAAATCTGCACCAGCCGCATTCACCATACTTGCTTTGTGCATGATGTATTCATGCGGTACATCGCTGTAGGCAAATACGACCTGCTCCACGCCATGCTTCTTGATCAGGCTCAGCAGTTCCTCCTCGGCACGAATCGGGATCCCTTTCGGGTACAGACTGCCTGCGAGTTCCTTCGGATACACGCGACCTTCAATATCAGGGATCTGTGTTGCCGTGAATGCCACGACCTCATAATCCTTGTTCCCACGGAAGAACGTGTTGAAGTTGTGGAAGTCACGTCCCGCCGCACCCATGATGAGAGTTTTGATAGGCATAATTATGCTCCTATTTCTAAGCCGCTCTGAGGACAGTGTCCGAAGAAACCCGGCTTTGGTTTTGAGTCTCTTCGTTTTTACTCAGCGCGACAAAATACACACTGGCTAATGTTATTGCGAGAAGCGCTCCTGCTCCTTGTGCCGAATTGGTCTCCCCTTCCATGAAGGCGCTTCACAAAACAAGTCTACCGTTACATGGTATGTAACATATCAATTATAAATAAAACAGGCTAAACGTGTAAAGAACGTTTAGCCTGTTTTTTACATGACCTCTGGCGCTTGAATTCCCAGCAGTCGCAGCGCATTTTCGATGGTTTGCTTTGCCGCCATGACCAATTGCAGGCGGTCATTTCGCACTTTTTCATCCTCCGTCTGCAAAACATTTACGGCATGATAAAACGAATGGAAGGTGTTTGCCAGGTCATAGGCGTACGCCGCCATCACGAGCGGACGATACTCATTGGCTGCCTGCTCCACGGTTTGTGGAAAACGGGAAATTTGCTCGATTAATTCAATCTCGTGTTTGGTCAGTTCATAATTGAAGGTTGAACGTTGAGTGCTTAATGTTGAACGATCAATACTTGACTTTTTCAAAATGGAGTTCGCCCGCACATACGCATTTTGTATATATGGTCCCGTCCTGCCATCGAAGGATAATGCCTCGTTGATATCGAAAACAATGTCCTTATTATTGTCCACTGAAAGCATCGAATAAACCAACGCGCCCAGGCCGATTTGAGTTGCGATCTTCTCGCGCTCACTCGCAGGGACTTCACCGCTTTTTTCAGATTCAACCGCCAGCACACGTTTTACAGCTTCATCAGCAACATCCTTAAAAAGCACCACACGTCCGCGTCGTGCGGACATGGCTCCTTCAGGCAGGCTGACAAAACCATAACCGAGGTGGTGGCACTTCTCTGACTGCGGGAATCCCCACAATTTAAGAATGGCAAAGGCTTGCTGCAAGTGCATGGACTGGCGAACATCCACAACATAAATGGATCGGTCAACGTGGTATTTCTCAAACTTGACCTTTGCCAAGGCCAGGTCTTTTGTGAGGTAGAGGGTTGTGCCATCGGAGCGCAGAAGAATATTCGTCCGATATTTTTCCTTGGTCAATCCCAATTTCTCGTCAATCTTCACGATTACCGCGCCGCCCTGTGGGCGTTCATCGGTGGCGATGTCTTTCGCGATCAATTCATCCACAATGACTTTGGACGGCTCGTCCAATTCACTTTCATAGAACCAGACATCGATTTTTACATCGAGCATGGCAAGAACATCCCTCAGTTCTTCCAGACTCCATTCGCGGGTTTCGCGCCATAGTTCACGAACAACTTCGTCGCCTGCATCCCATCTGCGATACATCTCGCGCCGCTCTGCATCATACGCTTCGCGCTGGGCAGTTTGTTCGGGCGTTTCATTTTCCTTTTTTTCGAGCAGGGCAGTGGCTTCCACATATAGTTTCGCAAGCCATTGACCGCGCTCATGTACACCCCCGGGTTCCTGCCCTTTGTAAAACTTGTTATACATCCACATGACGGTAATGACGCCAAGGCCCAGATCGCCGGGATATGAGGCGCGGATCGTTTTATAACCGGCAAATTCAACCAGTCTCGCAAGCACCTCGCCTAAAATCGTATTGCGCGCATGACCAATGTGGAACGAGTGATGTGTGTTTGGCTGGGCGTATTCAACCATCACCGTTTCATTTTTCATCGTGCCCCGGCCAAAGTCCCGGCATGAAGCAAGCACTTCATTCACGACCCGGCTGGCATAGGCTGAAGTCGAAAAATATAAATTGAGATATCCCTTGACTGCGTCTATGCGGCTGATCCCCTCCATGCTTCCGATCCGGGTTTTGACCTGTTCAGCGATTTCCTGGGCTTTTTGCGGCACGGGTACTTTGGTTCCCTTCCCTGCACGTACTTCATTTGCGGCGGTCTGGAAGAATGACGTGGCAAAACCCCATTCACCCGAGAAGGGGATGGGCTGCCATTTTAGTTCAGCCAGCGAAATATCATTCGCGGCACAGAATTCCTTAATCTTTGTTTCGATGAGATGTTGTTCGTGTGTAAACATGTTTTGATTATAGCCGAGGTTAAGGGGATGGTGTAATATAAAAAACGGGAACGCCGCTGGAATGGCGTTCCCGTTTAATGGTTTGCTGAAAGATGGAATATATAAGTCTTTCGCGGGTCAGTCGCTTATTTTTTTGAAGCGGCTTTCTTTTTCTTTTTGGGAGCAGCTTCTTCAACCACGGGCGGGTGGGCAATAAAATCAGCCAGGCGTTTCATCAAACGGCCTTTGCGGCGTGAAGCGTTATTCTTGTGGATCACGCCTTTTTCTGCGGCTTTGTCCAATGTGCTGATTGCCTTCAGTACGGCTTCCTTTGTTTCAGGATCATTCTCTGTAAAAGCATCACGGGCAATTGTGACAGCAGTGCGAGCCGCACCACGGAGATTACGATTGCGAAGGCGACTTTTTTCATTCTGACGATTGCGTTTGATTTGTGATTTAATGTTAGCCAAGGTTTTTCTCCAAAATAACTATCTTTTTAACAGCGCTGTATTTTACATGAGGGGTGCGCATTTGTCCAGTATTTTTCGATCCTTGTTAGCCCAAAATGGAAATGTCCCTTTCCTCCACTTTGAGCCATGTTCTGAAATTCTCACATCCTTTCACAGTATAATTCATCCAATGACTTCCCAACCTTCTTTCCGAAGTTATCTCCCACCAACCCTTGCGCTTGTACTGATCGGCTGGGGCGGGATCGCGGCAATATTTTATTATTCCCTGCCTTTTGTCTGGGCGCGCTGGGGATTCTTTGTGCTTGCCATCATGGCGCTGACAGGCACTGCCTTGCCGGTGGTGTATTTTTTTCATCTCCGCTTTCCAGATAGTCCGCCTGCCATGCCAAATGTCATTGTGCGGCAGGCGTTGTGGGTGGGTGTATATGCCGCCACTCTTGCATGGCTTCAACTGGGTCGCCTCGTTACCCTGTATGTGATTCTTGGTCTGGCAGGCGGTTTGATAGCCGTTGAGTATTTCATCCGCCTGCGAGAAAAAGCAAGTCGAATTCCCCCGGTGATACCTGATGACGACCCTGCGTGATCTCCCTTCTGTAGACGAATTATTACAAACCAAAACTGCCGCTGAACTGATCGCACGATTTGGCAGACCTTTGACCCTGAGCGCCATTCGTGAAACATTGGACAAGATCCGCGTCCGCTTTTCTTCCGGATCGATAACCGTTTTACCACTTCATGATTTGGTCCTTGCCCAGACTGATGTTCTCCTGGGTGAGTGGATCAAACCGACCCTGCTCCCGGTGATTAACGCCTCTGGCGTGATACTGCACACGAACCTGGGACGCGCTCCGCTAAGTGATGCAACCATCCGCGCCATGGATATGGTTTCACGCGGATATTCCACCCTTGAATATGATCTCCAAAAGGGAGTACGCGGCTCCCGCCTGATCCATGCGGAACAAATTTTACAAAAACTGACAGGCGCCGAGTCTGCTGTCATTGTAAATAATAATGCTTCTGCTGTCCTGCTGGTGTTATCGGCGCTGGCAAACAGGAAGCGTGTCATCATCTCGCGCTCGCAGCTGGTTGAGATCGGCGGCGGTTTTCGCATCCCGGATGTAATGAAGCAGTCGGGTGCGAAGTTGGTGGAAATTGGTACAACAAACAAAGTCCATTTGAGTGATTATGAAGAAGCATTGCAGGAGCAGAGCGCACTTATTATGCGTGCGCATCGCTCAAATTTCAAGATCATTGGGTTCACAACAGAACCCGAATTGAGGGATATTGCTGATCTTGCCCATCGGGCGGGTGTCTTTGTGATGGACGATCTGGGCTCCGGTGCATTATATGATACTGCCAAATATGGACTCATCCACGAACCGACAGTGCAGGAATCCCTTGCGGCGGGCGTGGATGTGGTTTGCTTCTCCGGCGATAAGTTGCTGGGAGGACCGCAGGCAGGCATTATTATTGGCAGGAAAGACCTTCTGGATAAGATCAAGAAGCACCCGTTGGCGCGTGCCGTCCGCGCGGATAAGACTTGTCTTGCAGGAGTCACTGCCACTTTGCTGCATTATCTTAAGGATGAAGCCGAACGTGAAATCCCAATTTTGAAGATGATGGCACTGACGCCGAAGCAGGTCAAAGGTCGGGTGGAAGCATGGATTCGAGAGTTGGGCCGGGGCGAGGTCGTCGAAGGTCAATCCACGGTAGGCGGCGGAAGTTTGCCCGATGAATCCTTCCCCACGTTTTTATTGTCACTGGGGGTTGAGTCATCTGATAAATTCTTGAAGAGACTGCGGATGCAGAATCCGCCCATTGTTGCGCGCACAGTGAACGATAAAATATTGTTCGATCCACGCACCGTACTGCCTGAACAGGAAGGTGCGCTTTTAGTTGGAATAAAAAATGTGTTTGAGGAGATTTAATGAAGTCTGATCTTGATGCCCTCATGCAAGTCAAAAATTTGGCTGCTTTTATTGTGTTTGGAAATGCCGAATATAACCCGCCGATGACCTACCTGACAGGAGGGGGACATGTAAGTCATGCCACCCTGATCAAAAAGCGTGGCGAAGAAGCGGTCCTCTTTTTTGGTGACATGGAAAGGGATGAAGCCGCCAGGAGCGGGTTGAAGTTGATTCCCTACAGCACCTTTGATACGATGGCGCTGTTAAAAAAAGCCAATCGCGATGGCACCCTGGCTGCCGCCATGCAATGTGAAATGATGTTAAAAAAATTGGATATTACTTCAGGACGGGTTGGGGTGTATGGGACATATGACTTGAGTGCGATCCTTGGCATGCTTTCCCATTTGAGAACTTTGGTCCCTGAGATAGAGTTTGTCGGCGAGTCGCGTGAAGATTCGATTTTTATGCGCGCCATGGAAACAAAAGACGAAGTGGAGGTCAACCGTATTCGCAGGATGGGCAAGGTCACCACTGAAGTGGTCGCCAAAGTTGCGCATTTTCTCACCTCCTGTGATGTGCGCGAGGATGAAGTCTTGTTGAAAGCAGATGGGTCAGTGCTGACAATTGGTGATGTGCACGCGAAAATTCGTCTCTGGGTGGCGGAACGCGGCGCCGAACTGCCCTCGGGTTTTATTTTTTCCATTGGACGCGATGCAGGGGTACCCCATTCCACCGGCAATCCAACTGACCTGGTAAGACTTGGTCAGACTATTGTTTTCGATATTTATCCTGCCGAGGCGGGCGGCGGATATTACTATGATTTCACCCGTACCTGGAGTCTGGGCTATGCCACACCCGAGGCGCAGACGCTTTTCGATCAGGTGAAAGAGATCTATGATCAGTTGAGCGGAAGCTTCGATTTGAACGCACCATTCAAAAGTTACCAGCAAATGGCATGCGAGTATTTTGAATCCAAAGGGCATCAGACGCAGCTGCATACCAAAGCACCGGTCGAGGGTTACGTTCACAGTCTGGGGCATGGTGTTGGATTGAATATTCACGAACGCCCTTTTAGCGGCTTGATGACCGGTGACGAACAAAGGCTTGCCCCTGGTGTCGTCATCACCTCAGAACCCGGCTTATATTACCCTGAAAAGGGCATGGGCTTCCGCATCGAAGATACCCTGTGGGTGCGCCCCGATGGGAAAATGGAAATCCTCGCTGATTATCCGTACGATTTTGTGCTGGCCATGAAAAATTGGAATCCCTCCAATTGACCATAAATTACTGGGAACTCGAAATATGACGAACCTAAAACCCGCCCGTATTCTCGCCGTTGAGACTTCCTGCGATGAAACCGCCTGTGCCATTGTTGAAAATGGCCGCGCACTTCTTTCCTCTGTGGTTGCCTCCCAAATGGAAATCCATGCGCGGTATGGGGGTGTGTACCCCGAGGTGGCTTCCCGCCAGCATGTGCTCAGCGTCACCCCGGTTGTGGAGCAGGCGCTCGCGCAGGCGCATCTTACCCTCAAGGATATTGATGCGATCGCAGTCACGCAGGGACCCGGTCTGGCGGGTTCGCTGGTGGTTGGGATGAATATGGCAAAGGGGCTGGTTCTTGGTTCCGGCTTGCCGCTGGTGGGCGTTAATCACCTCGAAGGGCATCTTTATTCGGCCTGGGTGTACGAAGCGGGTGATAATGTCCCTCCTGAACCACAGTTCCCCTTGATGGTGCTTCTTGTCTCTGGCGGACATTCCGAACTGAACCTGATGACTGACCATTTAACCTATCAACGCCTCGGTGCCACTCTTGACGATGCGGCGGGTGAAGCCTTCGACAAAGTTGCCCGCCTGCTGGAACTTGGCTACCCGGGTGGTCCTGCCATCCAGAAAGCCGCCGAAGAAAGTGATGCGAGCCGCTTTCATTTTCCGCGTGCATGGCTGGAAGGCACATATGATTTTTCATTCAGTGGATTGAAGACAGCGGTTCTGTATGAAGTGCGTGAATTAAAAAAGAAGAGCGGCTCATTACCTGTCCATGATCTGGCTGCCTCCTTCCAGAAAGCGGTGGTGGATGTGCTGTTCAGGAAGACAATGAACGCGGCGCGTGAATTTGGCGCGAAGGAAATTCTGGTTGCGGGGGGAGTCTCTGCCAACCGCGCTCTACGACAGACATTCAAGGCACAAACTGAATTCCCTGTTCATATTCCGCCGTTATCCCTTTGCACCGACAATGCCGCTATGATCGCCTCGGCGGGCTATTATCGTTACGCCCTGGGACACACCTCGCAACTTGATATTGATGTTTTGCCTACCTGGCCGCTTTCGCAAATGGAGGCGTAAGACCGCAGGCAGGTGATCGGAAATGTTAAAGCAAAGAGCGGATCAGCTTGCCCAAGCCGATCCGCTCTGCACATTAGGAGAATGTAATTACTATTTTATTTTGGTGAGATAAATATTTGCTGAATATATCCTTAGGGGTGGATGAGAGTTTGTGTTGGGCGGGTTGCCATAATTGCAGGAGATCGCCCAATTACTTTTGCAAAACTGCCAGTAATTCAGACAACGAAATGGGACCTTCTCTGAGAATAATGGGGTTTTTACCGGTACAATCCACCAGTGTGGATGGGGTGCCGCCTTTGGTTTTTCCGCCGTCCAGGATCAATGGGATGCGGCCCTTAAGTTGGTCGTACACTTCCTGTGCAGTGGATGGACTTGGCTGTCCCGAAATATTTGCGGAGGTGACCGCCATGGGCCCCACGGTGTGAAGCAGGCTGTGGGCATCGGGATGGTCAGGTATGCGGACTGCGACGGTGTGGGTGGCAGAAATTGCCGGCGGGAGGATCGGCTTTTTGGGGACGATACAGGTCAGGGGACCTGGCCAGAATTGGGCTGCAAAACGGACTACCATGCCTGGGATGTCGTCTGCAATTTTTTCGAGGTCGCCCAGATCCCCGATCAAAATGGGAATGGCTTTTTCAACCGGGCGGTCTTTGGCAGTGTAAATTGATTCGATCGCAGAATTGTCAAACGCAAGTGCGCCAAGGCCGTAAACGGTGTCTGTGGGGAAGGCGACGATGCCGCCATTTTTTAAAACCACAAGTGCGCGTTCAATATCTGAGGCAGGGATGATTTCTGTTTTCATAAAAGCATGATTTCCAACAGGCGGTCATGTCCTGCGAGGTCTTGATATAAATGGATGCTGGCATCGGAGAATGAATCATATGCGAGGTTGAGTGCCTGTATACCAAGCGTGGCTTCGGTCTCAAGCAGAATGATTCCATACGGCATTATGGAATTGGGCAGGAGTTTGAAAAGGCGCCGATAGATGTCGAGTCCGTCTGTGCCGCCATCGAGTGCCAGGATGGGTTCGCGCCCAAAGATGGGAAGTCCACGCAGGGTATCACTGGAGATGTAGGGTGGGTTGGAGCAGACCAGGTCAAAAGTGAAAGCGGTAAGATCAGACCTCTGATCTTGAACAATCGACCCTGGAAGCAGGTCACATTCAACAAATTCGATCTGATCCTGTACATTGAATTTTTCTGCATTGTGTTTTGCGACTTCAAGCGCGGCAGGGGAAATATCGGTGGCAATAATGCGGGCGTCGGGGATGTGTTTTGCAATGGAGACGGCGATTGCACCGGAACCTGTGCCAATGTCTGCCACAGCTCGCCTATCAGGATTAGCTTGAAGCCAGTTGATTGCTTTTTCAACCAGTAATTCAGTTTCAGGGCGGGGAATCAGGACATCTTTTGTGATGTCGAATTCAAGACCAAAAAATTCCCATTTCCCCAGCACGTAAGGTAGTGGTTCACCCGCTGACAGTTTTATTACTGCAATATTAAATTGAGCCTGCTCTTCGATTTCCATATCATATTCAGGGTGTGCCATGATCCAGGCGCGTGGTTTTTGGATGATGTGGGCCAGCAAAACCTGCGCGTCGAGTTGGGGTGTGTCACTGAACGTCTCGATCTTATGGACCGCTGCCGGGAGCAAGGCTTGAATTTTCATGCAAAAACTTTATTCATCATCTTCCATGCCAGAGGAGGCAAGTTTATCGGCTTCATCCTGGGTTGAGAGTTCGTCAATGAACTGGTCTATTGCCCCGTCCATGACGGCGGGCAGGTTGTAACTTGAATAGCCAATACGATGGTCAGTGACACGGTTCTGTGGATAATTATAGGTGCGGATCTTTTCCGAACGATCTCCAGACCCAACCTGTGAGCGGCGGTCAGCTTCAAGTTCGGTGCGGCGTTTTTGTTCTTCAATTTCATACAGGCGCGCGCGTAGAATGCTCAAGGCGCGGAGTTTGTTTTGCAGTTGTGACCGTTCATCCTGACAGGTGACGATCATGCCTGTCGGCTTGTGATACAAACGTACAGCGGTGGAGTTTTTCTGCACATTCTGTCCACCCGCACCAGAGGATCGATAGACCTCAATGGTGATGTCCGTTTCAGGGATATCCACTTCCACATCGTCCACTTCTGCCAGCACAGTTACGGTTGCGGTGGAGGTGTGAATTCGTCCCTGTGACTCAGTGGTTGGCACGCGTTGAACGCGATGCACACCCGACTCATATTTCAACTTTGAGTATGCCCCCTTGCCTTTGACTTCAAAGATCACTTCCTTGAATCCGCCCACGCCGATGGTACTCTCAGACATTAGCTCGACCTTCCAGCGTTTACCATCCACATAGCGGGTATACATGCGGAACAGATCTGCTGCAAAGAGGGCTGCTTCGTCACCGCCGGCACCCGCTCGGATTTCGAAGATGACGTTCCTGTCATCACGTGGGTCTTTTGGCACAAGCATGCCTCTGATCTCTTTTTCGAGCGATTCGATCTTTGGACCGAGGTCGTCCACATCAGCTTTTGCCAGCGCGATCATCTCCCCATCATTTTCTGAAATTATGAGGGCTTTGGCTTCCTCATAACCTTTCACAGACTGACGGTATTCGCGTGCCTTCAGGATGAGCGGTTCAAGGTCAACGCGTTCTTTGTTGATTTCACCAGCGCGTTGATAGTTGAGTGACGGATCCAGCAGTTCATCGCCCAGTTGTTCATATCTTTCTTCGATTGCTTTTAGTTTTTCAAGCATGTTTTAATCCATTCGATGCGGTATATGCCGCCAGAGGGTTTATCTCCCATAACGACTGCTTTTGATGAAAATGCGCGAAATAAAACGCGGCTTCGAGCCGCGCGGGCGCTATTATACCAATGCATAATGCACTTAATATGTAGTCACTGCCGATAGCACCATCGAGAGGATCAGGATGATCGCAAACATCGCGAACATGATTTGCGCTGTTCTGTTTTGGGAATTTTCCGTGTTTTTTGTTTGTTTTTTATTTTTTACGATTTTTCCAGTCATTTCCATACTCACTTAAATGATATGTTTATAAAAGGCTTGTGACATCACCTTTTCAAGTTCTTCAATTGTAACAGGCTTCATCACGTATCCATCCGCGCCCAGCTGCATGGCTTTATCCACCATGATATCTGCAGCCTCGGAGGATAACATCACGACAGGCAGGTTTTTCCACTCTTTGCGGCGGCGTAGAAATTCCAGCAGGTCCAATCCGCTGACTTCGGGCATGTTGATGTCAAGAACCATCAGGTCAGGTCTTCCGCCTGCCAGAAGTGCCTGTGCGGCAGCGCGCGGATGAAAAAAATACCTTGTCTCGCATTCCAGCAGTCCGAGCATCAAACCAATTGCTCGTCCCATTTCCTCGTCATCGTCAACGATCCAGACCAGTTTCATTTATTAAACTCTCTTCTTCTTGATTTTGGTTATTCCAAATGTGTCTTGACTGATTCCGCTGCACTTTGATTCATGCCTTTCACTGCGGATAGATCTTCAATACTGGCTTCCTTAATCTTATCCATGGATCCGAAATGTTTCAAGAGCGCTTTCCTGCGTGTGGGTCCAATACCGGGAATGGAATCCAATTGGGATGCCATCCCCTGTTTGGAACGCCGCGCGCGATGTGCTGTTATTCCGTAGCGATGCGCCTCGTCCCGGATTCGCTGTACCAGGTACAGCCCTTGTGAATGACGCGGCAGGATCAACGGCTGACTGTTGTATGGGAAGAAAATTTCCTCCTCCTGTTTGGCAAGCCCAACCACAGGCACTTTATCAAATATCCCAAATTGTTCGAGGACTTTTACCACGCGACTCAGCTGACCTTTCCCGCCATCAATGATGATCAGATCGGGCAGGAAGGAGAAGGACGCATCAGGCTTTGCCCCTGGGACTTGACTCTCGCCAAGCTCTGTCGAAGCATGCCACCTTTTGAATCTTCGCATTAACATTTCCTCCATGGATGCAAAGTCGTCCGGCGCGCCGATGCTGGTGCTGTCAATGTTGAATTTACGGTACAGGTTTTTGGCGGGGGTGCCCTGTTCAAACACGATCATCGCACCGACAGTAGCCACGCCCTGTGTATGACTGACATCATAACACTCGATGCGGTTGGGAGGCGCAGATAACTTCAAGGCGGATTGTAATTCACCGAGCGCCTGCTCCTGTTTGTGGGCATCAGCCTGCCATTGTGCGCGCAGAGCTTGCAATGTTTCGGACGCGTTCTCAGCGGCCATCTCAACCAGGTCGTGCGGTTGACCATCCTTCGGTACGAATAATTCCACTTTCTGTCCGCCCCGTTTTGACCTTAGCCACTGCCCAATGATCTTTGCCTCTTCGATCTCTATTTCCTCCGGAATCATTACTTGCTCTGGAATGTTTGCGGCTTCTGTATAGAATTGTTTGACGAATTCGGTCATTACTTGCTGGTCGGCTGTATCTTCGGTGCCTTCGAGGATAAAATATTCGCGTCCGATCAGTTTTCCGCCCCGAATAAAGAAGATCTGTACACAGGCTTCGCCGTCTGTGCGTGCCATTGCCAGCACGTCTGAATCTTTATAATCGGATGCAAAGACTATTTTTTGCCTTTCAATGACGGTTGTGATGGCTTTCAACTGATCGCGCAGGGTGGCGGCTTTTTCAAAGCGCATTTCCTCCGAGGCTTTGAGCATTTCACTCTCAAGTCGGGTCACGATCTCTTCACTGTGCCCGCTGAGAAAATTCATCAGGTCGGAGATCATCTGGCGGTATCCCTCCTGGGTGGCAGACCCGATACAGGGGGCAATGCACAGCTTGATGTCAAAATACAGGCAGGCGCGTTTGTCAAGCCCTGTGATATCACGGTCACATGTCAGATAAGGAAAGATCCGCCGCAGGGCATCCAATGTCTGATAGACCGCCCAGGCGGAGGTGTACGGGCCAAAATACCGCGAGCCGTCTTCGATCATCTGCCGCGTGACGGTCACTTTGGGGAATGGCTCATTCCAATGGATTCTTATGTATGGGTAACGCTTGTCATCCTTGAGACGTATATTGTATTTGGGGCGGTGCTTCTTGATGAGGTTCATCTCAAGAATTAGCGCCTCCAATTCCGAACCAACCACGATCCACTCAATATCCGCGATATCCCGCGTCAAGCGGCGGGTCTTCGAGTCGTGACTTGAATCGGCATGAAAATAAGACCGGACACGGTTCTTCAGGCTGATGGCTTTGCCGACGTAAATGATCGTTCCTTCAGCGTTGCGGTAAATATAACAACCTGGCTTGGCAGGAAGTGTGGCAAGTATGCCTTGCAGTTTCTCAGGGATTTCCATTGGAGGTAATTATAAATTAGAAAAATTCGGGATGCTTGACAGAAGCTAATGGAAGTCAATATGCCCCCAAAGGACTGTTGATTTTTCCCCCTTTCCAATTAGAATCCATGCAAATTATCCATATAAGGAGGAAGTTCAATGAGTGAGTTTGATAATATGCCGGTTATGCCCCCTTCGGCTGGCGCACCTGCACCCGCGGGCTGGATCCCTGTTTGGATCAAGGCTGTCACCCAACCGAATGAGCAGACCTTTGTGGACATCACAGAGCATCCGGACGCCCAGCCCAAGACGGCTTATATCTGGATGTTTTTTGCAGGGACTTTGTCGGCCGTCGTTAATGGGTTTGTACAGGCAGCCACGGTGACCAGGACCCTGGGCGAACAAAGTGTTTTTGAGGGTTCCACTGTCGGGGTCGTGGTTGGCGCGGTTTGCGCTGCCCCCATTGCCGGCGCGCTATCGGTTTTATTCTTCGCTCTGGGAGTTGCCATCATCCAGTGGATCGCAAAACTTTTTGGGGGAACAGGCTCTTATGACAAATTGGTTTATGCGATTGCGGCAATTTCAATGCCATTCACCCTGGTTTCGGTTGTGTTACTGCCCTTGAGTCTTGTGCCTTATGGTGCTGTTTGCACTGGTTTACTCGGCGCAGGTTTGGGCTTTTACGCTTTGTTTTTGCAAATTACAGCAGTCAAGGCTGTGAATCGCTTTGGTTGGGGACCGGCGGCTGGGTCGGTGTTGTTGCCGGGGTTCCTGGTCCTCCTTATCTGCGCCTGTGTTGTAATTTTAAGTCTCACCCTGTTGGGCCCCGTGATCGGCGACGTGTTTAACGACATTAATCAAGGTTTACAGTTTTCCCCATGATCCGGGCATCAAAAAATAGAAACACGCCTCCCATGTCATTCACGCCTTGGGAGGCGTGTTTTTTTAAGTATATTTAAATTGTCACTGTCTACTTCATATTAAATTCCATGGATGAGCGCTGTTGCATTGGGCGCAGGCTGGAATCCATATGTCATGTAGCGGACATGAACAAGAGCGAGTGTGGGAAAGCTGAAGACAGTGACTGTCACTTTTACACGAAGTATAATTTGACGACGTTTGAGGAGATTTCAATGACAATCATGCTTGAAGAGCTGTTGCGCGAAATGATGCACGCGCGCGGCTTAACACTTGCTGCCGCCGAGTCCTGTACAGGCGGGCTGGTCGCAGATCGAATTACCAATGTATCAGGTTCGTCGGAATATTTTCCTGGTAGTGTCGTGGCTTATGCCTATGAAGCCAAAGTCAATTTGCTTGGTGTCTCATGGGAAACGCTAAATACATATGGCGCAGTGAGCGCGGAGACTGTGCTTGAAATGGCACACGGAGCGCGAAAAGTGTTTAACGCTGACATAGGTATCTCGGTCAGTGGTATTGCGGGACCCACCGGCGGATTGCCCGAAAAACCTGTCGGCACAACCTGGTTCGGGCTTGTGACAGGCACAGGTGAGTGGACTCGTCACTTTGTTTGGGACGGTGACCGCCTTCATAATAAACACTATTCCTCTGAAGCCGCGCTTCAATTTGTAGTGGATTATCTCGAAGGAAAATTGAGTTGAACACAGTTATCATCATTTCAGCAAATTCTGAATGGTGCGCTGTAAAGGAATTGTATCCAAACCTTGAGGTTCAACATTACCCATTCGGAGAATTTGCAGACCTAACCTTTGAACCTTTGGCAGGCTCAGGGCAATGGCTTCGGTCTGCGACGCTCATCCACGGTGGTTGGGGCAAAATTTCAGCGGCGGCAACAGCACAATACGCAGTTGATCATTTTCAGCCGGATCTTCTCATTAATTTGGGAACCTGTGGCGGGTTTGTGGGGCGGATCGAGGCTGGTACGATCATACTGGTGCAGCGGACCCTGGTTTACGATATCATTGAGCAAATGGGAGATGGTGATGAGGCGATCGAACATTATTCAACTGAGATCGATCTTTCCTGGATCGACGACGGACGGTGTATAGTGGATCGTGTGGACAATAGTCGCCCAAAGATCGTTCGTGGTTTGTTGGTCTCTGCCGACCGCGACATTATTGTTGAGGATATCCCCATGCTGATCGAGAAATTTGGTGCCGTTGCCGCGGACTGGGAATCAGGGGCAATTGCATGGGTGGCCAAACAGAACAACACCCGTCTATTGATTTTCCGTGGGGTCACAGACCTGGTCGGCAGTGATGGCGGAGAAGCTTATGGGAAAATCGAAATTTTCCACGAGCGCACAAAAACCGTCATGTGTGAATTGTTTCAGCAACTCCCCACCTGGCTGGATGGCGTGGAATAATGCTCCCATGACCATGTTCGAGAAATTGATCATTGACCCGGGTCAAAAAATGGCGAAACCTCAGAAATGGAGATTTCTTGATGGACAATTTTTGGGGCTATTGTCGTTGGGTCCAGGGTGAGTTTTCGGTTTATTTTCGATCAAGGTACTTTGACTGTGATCTTTGGATGTAAAAAACTGGCAGTGAAATCCACGTCTGGAAATATTGTGACAATCCCATGCAAAACCTCTCCGAACAGGAAGTCCAAAAACGCAACTTTCGCTACGTACAGATTGACGCCATCGGCGTGAGTATTTCGAACGTTGCCGCGCCGTTCCTGCCTGTTTTTCTAACACGTCTTGGCGCCAGTAATTTTCAAGTGGGCTTGCTCACCTCCATGCCGGGTGTTACCGGGCTTATCTTTGCGATCCTTGTTGGGCGTTTTCTGCAAACCCGCCAAAACATAGTTCCCTGGTACAGTCTTTCACGCCTGTTCGTCATCTCGTGTTATGCGCTGACGGGTGTGCTGACTTTCGTGCTTTCAAGCAAATATACAGTCGTTGCTACGCTTGCCATTTGGGCGCTTGCCACCCTGCCGCAAACTGCGTTGGCAGTTGCGTTTTCCGTGGTGATGAACGCAGTGGCCGGTCCTGAAGGACGCTATAACCTTCTCAGCCGTCGCTGGGCGATTTTTGGACTCACCACAGTGGTGGGAACCTTTTTTGTAACCCGCATGATCGATCTGATGCAATTCCCGTACAATTATGCAGTAATGTTCCTGGGATTATCAGTCGGTGGTTTGATCAGTTACTATTTTTCCAATCAAATAAAACTCCCGGACCAGACTCCGCTCGTGTTTCGCCCATCCTCATCGGCTTTGGAATCAGCCCGAAATTATTATTCTTTGATTCGTGGTGCACCTGCTTTTACCTCCTTCGCACTGAAAAAATTCGTTTACTATTCTGCGTTGGTGCTGAGTCAGCCCATCATGCCATTGTTCCTTGTACGCGAAGTGAAGGCCACGGATTCTCAGATCGGTCTGATCACCATGGCGATGACTATTGTCATGCTCCTGGGATATTTCCTCTGGCCTCTGGCATCCCGCAAATTTGGCGGACGATTCGTCCTGCTTGCAACAACATTGGGCATGGTTTTTTATCCTGCCCTGACGGCTGCCACTCCGCAGGTTCCACTCATTATTGTGTATGCAGCCATCGCCGGACTATTTCAGGCGGGACTTGACCTGGTTTTCTTTGATGAGTTAATGAAGACTGTCCCACAGGAGTACAGTGCAACCTTTGTGTCACTTGTCCATTCCATGCAATATTTCTCAGCGATTGTGGCTCCGCTTGCCGGTACCTGGCTCGCAGACTGGATCGGACTCGGCGGCGCCTTGTGGGTGAGCGCAGGACTGCGCTTGCTGGGCTTTTTGCTCTTCCTCAAAAAAGATGTCAAGGTATCGAATGAATTTAAAAGCGTACCGGATCTGTAATAAAATACCTTAACTCAGACAAGTCGCAACCCTGCCTGCCTCCCTAAATTATTGATGAGCATGGTGGGATACCAAAAGGGGGTTGAACATTGCGGACACGAACATAAAACTCAGAAACAGAAATTATTTGTGAGTTGCGAAAAATTTTTAATAATGAGAAAATTTCAACAGGAGAATCCATATGGAACTCAAAACCGTCAAAATCGAAAAACCCGAGGATATCAACTTCATTCTTGGGCAATCCCATTTCATCAAGACCGTTGAAGATATTCACGAAACCCTGGTCGGGTGTGTGCCAGGCATAAAATTTGGACTTGCATTTTGTGAGGCCTCAGGAAAATGCCTGGTGCGTTGGACAGGTACAGATGATGAAATGATCGAATTGGCAAAGAGGAATGCGCTGGCAGTGGGTGCGGGGCATTCCTTTATTCTTTTCCTTGGGCAGGGTTTTTTTCCGATAAACATCCTGAATGCGATCAAGGCGGTGCCAGAGGTTGCCCATATTTTTTGCGCCACAGCCAACCCCACAGAGGTGCTGATTGCCCAAACCGAACAGGGGCGCGGGATCCTGGGTGTGGTGGATGGTTTCTCACCCGGCGGCATCGAAGATGAGGAAGGGATCCAGTGGCGAAAAAACTTCTTGAGGATGATCGGCTATAAATCATAGGATTTTTCATCTGCATTATTTGGATGAGAACAAAAAAAGAAGGATATTTGTTTATTGCCGTATTGCTTATTTTGTAACATTCCCTGACGCATGCGGAGGGGGAGATATTTCGTTTAAAACCAGTCAGATCTAATGTTTTCCTATACGAAAAAGCGGTTGGAAAGTAATTTGCAAACCGCACAATAAGACAGGGAAATGGGCAGGGATCTGTGAGGTTGTATCTTGTATCCGGTTGTATTGTTTCCTGTTTTTAGTACAACTTTAAGGTTGTATCTTGTATCCCTTTCTTTAAAAAGGGATACAAGATACAACAAGTTAGAACAGAAAGAACAGGAAAATTGTTTCTTCCATGGGGAAGAGTTAGCTGGGGAAATTGAATCTATCGGCAGAGATGTTACCCGGTTTAAACCCGGCGACCAGGTATTTGGCTTCGACATGTTTGGCGCATATGCTGAATACAAATGTATGCCTGAAAACGGGGCGTTAGCCAACAAGACGGCTAATATGAGCTATGAGGAGGCGGCCAGCGTTCCAAATGGGGCATTAACCGCACTGCCTTTTCTGAGAGATAAGGGCAAGATCCAGAGAGGACAAACCGTGCTGATCTATGACGCTTCTGGATCGGTTGGTGCGGCGGCGGTACAGCTCGCCAGGTACCATGGGGCGGAGGTGACCGGGGTATGCAGTACCGCGAATTTGGAATGGGTCAAATCTTTGGGGACCGATCAGGTGAATGATTACACCCGGGAGGATTTTACCGAAAACAGCAAGACCTATGACATTATTTTTGACACGGTGGGCAAGCGTTCGTTTTCAGAGTGCAAAGGCTCACTGTCAGATGAAGGCATTTATCTTACGACAGTCCCTACGCCGATGGGAATACTGAACGCGATATTGCCTGCCAATCGCGGCGGTAAAAAAGTTGGATTTATCGCGGCAGGTTTAAGGTCCGCAAGTGAAAAGATCAAAGATCTTGTCTTCCTGAAAGAGTTGATCGAGGCGGGGAAGATAAAAGCGGTCATAGATAGATGCTATCCGTTGGAACAGATGGCTGAAGCACACAGTTATGTAGAACAGGGGCACAAAAAGGGAAATGTCGTCATTACCGTGGAGCATAATAATAAATAAAAACCCTGCCGATCAACGATCACACTTCATTCTATTTATCCATCGTTTCTGTTAATCCTAAAATATTTCTGGTACTCGACATTACCAGCTGTTGGAAGATTTCATCCATACGCTCTGGTGAGCAGGGCATTTTATTATCAAGCCACCACTTAAGTAGGATAAGCAGAGTTCCAGCCATAGAGTAAGACAGAACGGCCAGTGGGATGGATGGTTCCGGCTTTCCTGACAGGAGTCGCGTAAAACTCTCCTGGAACTTCGCGCTGAGTGCTGCATGCCCATCCTTGGCAAGTAATTCGAAACCCGCCCCCCAGACCAGCGTCCGGTATAGTTCATAATGCCCTTGGGCATGGCGAAACAACTGGGTGGTGTCCAACTGCAAGTCCTGGTCTGCTTCGCCGAAACTGATATGGTGAATTAGCATATCCAGCACACGTTCAAAACCACTTTTCAGCAAATCATCCTTGTCTTGGTAATGGGCATAGAAGGTAGACCGTCCCACGTTGGCACGGTCTACAATGTCATTTATGGAGATCTCGTCGTAATGCTTAATAGCCAACATCGCAACGAGTGCATCCATTAACGTTTGTTGTGTGCGCTGTGAGCGACGGTCCTGCCTTTGTGGGGCCATTGGATCACCTCATTTTTGTACAAATTGCCTTGTTTATCCATTAAGGGACTTTTTTGGATGCTTGTAGATTGTCAAAACAATGTTTGGTAAGGATAATGGCGATATCAAAATTATATACCTTGTGGGTATAAATCTAAAGGAGTAAATCAAGTGAACGAAAACATATTCTTGAATCAAATTAAACAAATTGGAATTGGACTGGCCTTCATCATCTTCCCAATACTGTTTATCTTTGCCTTCGCGGGTCACCCTGATCTGCTGCAACCTCACCTGCTAGGTCCAGAAGAGCTCATTCTCAGAGCCCACAGTAATGGACTCTTGCAGTTCGGGCATGTGTTGGTCACGTTAAACACGGCCCTTTTAATTGTGGTTGCCCTGCATTTTATGAAGCTGCTTGATCGCAGCTCTGGTGCCTGGACTGGTTTTATTGGCGCCGCGATAGCCATTTTGGGCACAATTATTCTGGCAGCGGATAAAGGTGCGCTATGCCTGACCATGAGTGCTTTTGACACATTACCAGAAAAGGTATTCGCCCAAATCATGCCGGGTGTATTGGCTTTGTTTACAAAACAAGGCTGGTTGGTGTTGTTGTGGGGCATTGTATTCCTGCCAATTGGCTTTGCAATTCAAGCGATTGCATTGATCAAAACTCAGTCACTTCCACGATGGCAAAGCATTTTATTTTTGATCGGAGTGTTGTTTGTGGCAATTCCAGATGGCATGGAAATCATCAATTTAGGAGCATCAATATTGATGGCAATATCTCTTATGCCCTATGGCGTAAAACTCATAAAAGAGTCACATTCCAATTATTCTGCGCCAATTCCAAAATAATGATTTCCGATTAACAATACCTTTGCCAATTAAAGTGAATAGATTGGCGAAGGTATTGTGAGGAAGGATAATTAATGAATAAAAACGAACGTAATTTCTGGCTTGATTGGATGATGTTTATCGTTTTTTCGATAACGGTGGTTAGCGGATTTCTGCTATGGCTGGTCATTCCCAACAGTAACACTTCATTCTTTGCTGTGATTGACCGACCCGTATGGCTGGCGTTTCACGCAGGGTCCGGCTTTTTAGGTTTATTAGGGGTGATTATCCACATTATTTGGCATTGGTATTGGCTTAAAGCCTTACGTGGACGGTCACTCAGAACGCTGAAAAGACCGGTGCGGGCTAATCGAGTGGTAGACCGCATTACCTGGATTGCCTTTATCGCCACCAATTTATTCGGTGTACTGGCATGGCTACTATCTGCTGGATTTCCTGCCGAGGCAATAAAAATATTCGATCGCTTGCATGTGGCTGCCAGTATTATCTGGTTGTTTTTTCTGGCAGCGCACCTGGTTTTACATCAAAAATGGGTTAATTCAGCCACCCGACGTTATTTGCCTCTTGGTTTGGCAACTAACATCAATTTTCGTAAGGAACGTCAATCATGAAAATATTAGTACTAAATGGAAGTCCCAAGGGGAACAAATTCACTGTTCTGTCCGTCAACCTAAAAGCGTTCATTATATTTTCACAAACGGACGAATTGCACAAAATCTTGAGTACCAGAAAGAAGGAAAAATGAAAAGGGTTTTTACAGTAACAATCATTTTAACAGCACTCACAGCCTGTACAGTGGTTAATCTCCAGGCATCTGAACCTGCTGCATCGGACATACCTCAGGCGGGTATGCCAAATCCCGCCTCGGTTTATTGCACGCAGAATGGGAACAAACTCGAAATCCGCACTGCTGCCGATGGCAGTCAAAACGGAATATGTATTTTCCCGGACGGCAGCGCCTGTGACGAGTGGGCTTATTACCGGGGAGAATGTGGTCCCGCAGGAAATAGTGACACGGAAGAACAAGCTTCTGGCGGTTTCATGCCATCAGGCACCACAGAAGAAATAACTGACTGGTGGGGAGTTATCAAGAGTACGGAATCCGGCTCACAGTATGATGATTACTTCGAACGGCAGGACCTGGGGCAGATGATTTACTTTGGTATTGATTCAATGGATGGAGCGGTTATGTCCCAGATCGAGGCGCTGCGTGACAGCGGCAAGATCGTTCATCTTTATGGGACATTACTGAGCAATGTGCCCGACTACAACGGCTCGCAGATCCAGGTGGATCGCATCGAGGTTGAGGAGTAACTTTCAATCCCCAATGTTATTGGGATGGGAAGTTATGCTGACAAACTAAAGAGGTACCTGAAACCTTGTGCTGTAATATGATGAATCCATGTAAAAATTACCCCGTTGGATTTTTAATAAAAAACACAGGTGGAAAATGTCTTCCACCTGTGTCTGGGTAAATTGATAACTTGGATGCAGTATTACCTATCCTGCCTGCGTGACCTCTACGTGCCGCCTACGGAATTTATATCTATATATAATATATGCCGCGACGGACAACTCCCGATCGTATTGCAGTTTTTTTACTCTGCCGGCTTTGAATGATCTTTTATATATTCAGAAATGTAAATAGCAAACAGATGCACTTAGTCGCGGACCAATGCTGGGGCGCTATGCCAATATCAATTCGAGTGTTTCTTGCTTTTGCGTCGCAATTTGGGAAACCCGTTTTTAAGTTTTACAAAGACATCAATCATGGCGATCTTGTGCTCATAATTTTTCAAAGCTGGATCATCGGGGTATCCCTGCTCCCACATTTCAAACCATGAGACCGCGCCTTCAGGCTTATCATTCTGGATCATGTAATCAATTTGACAACCACACAATGCGCCAAACTCTGTGACATGTAATTCCTGCTTTTGCATCATTTTATCAAGGACAGATTGCGCTGCTTTCAGATCGTTTGCTTGTATCGCTTTCCTAACTGCGATGACCTGCCCGAAAAAATAATCAGGAAAGCGGGTGGGGATTTCATCTGCAATTGCGCCTGCTTCGTCATGCTTTCCTTGCATACTCAGAGCAACCGCCAGGTTGTTGAACAAGCCCGGTTCATCCTTTTGGATTTCGAGCGCCTTGCGCAGGTGGGATTCGGCTTTCGCACCGTCTTCGTCCCGCAGCGCATAGATCGCCTGCTCCATCAAACGCTGTGCGGCAGGTTTCAGTTTTGGACGATCCTGGGCATCATACGAGATTTGAAATCCCAACATCATCAGAGGTCTGGATTCGCCTTCAACCCATAGATCAATCGTTTCACCCGACTTGAATATTCCATGTTTCGTGAGTAGTTGAGCCGCTTCCATTCGTAGCGAGTCTGATCCATCTTGCCCAAGAGAAAACTCTTTCAAAGAATCAAGAACTGCTGGATGGGCGGACATATCTGCGAGGTTGATGGCAAACTCCTTGCATTGTTCATCGCCATTTGCAAGCGCGGCAGGGACAAAATGGATCAGTTCAGGATGATGCTCAATATGTTCGGCGATTTTTTCCCGAAACGTATCATCATTTTTTTGACGAGCAGCGCGCTGTATTACAGACGTCAAAGATTCCAGTGTTTTTCTGATAACCCACATCTCCAATGGGAATACTTGCGGGCAGGAGCGTTCGTGTTGGGGCTTTTTCAACTCCTCCAAGTTTTTACTGGCAAGAGAAAAATAAGGCGCGAGTTTCAAACATGCCAGCCAGTGTTTGCGAGCTGTAGAAATATTTCCCTTATGATATTCGGCTGCCGCGCACCAATGCCATAGATTTTCATTCCATTGGTCAAGCTCATTGGCGTTTTTTGCTTGATTGAAAAGACTCAATAGTCCGTCAGCGTCTCCGATAAAACTGAGCGCTTCGCCCACCTTGACCCAGCGTTCTGCCGCGTCCGCGCTGGAATCTTTCAGCCGGTTTGCAAATCCCCAAGCCTCGCTCTTCTTGCCTTGCATAAAAAGATAACGGGTCAGATTGGAAAGCGCGTGGACATTCTGCGGGTCTATTTCAAGAACGTTGCGGCTGGTTTCAATTGCCCCTGGCAGGTCGCCTTCGAGCCAGTCCACCTGGCTAAGATTATTGAGAATGGGAACAAAATTTGGTCGTTGCTGGAGTAACTTTTTTGCTAACTACCTGCAACGGGTATTGTTTCCTGATTCCATAAGCAAGCGTACTTCTTCGTGCTGGCAGGCAAACTCAAATCCTGTTTCTAAAGAATCGCCGAGATTATTAAGGAGTTCCCTCAGTATATTCTCCAGTTGTGGAATGGTTTTCTCCACATCAGACGCGCGTTCATCGCGAGACCAGCGCTTCAAAAACTGGCGGAACGTTTGAAGGGCGAGCGCTGGATATCCATTCGAAAGATAAGCGCCAGCCAACCCCAGTTTCACTTCCGCTCGATTGGGAGTTAGTTCATGCAGCTCATGGATGGTAGGTAGCCATGCTGGTTGTCCATATCCAGATTAGCGTTTGCCATCAAGCCTAGAATATCCGACTGGCGAGGGAAGCTTTTGTTCAGTTCACTTAACAGTTCCAATGCTTGCTGTGTCTTGCCTCGCTCTAAAAGACTGTCGGCTTCTTGTAATCCTTCGCGCATGCGTCGCGGTAGGTTGATCGGATCAATACGGTGGGAGAAATTTTTACTCATAGCTCTCTGTTGGTAGGCATGAAGAACAGTTGCGAGACGTGTTGTTTATTCCCATGGATTTACGATTTCAATACCTGAACCGTTGAAATCATCCACGTTGCGGGTGACTAGTGTCAGTTTGTGAGTTGAAGTTGTTGCAGCAATAAGTGAATCTATTGCAGGTAAAGTTGTTCCTTTTGACTCCAGGCGCGCAATCAGAATTCCCCATTCCATCAAGACCTCTGTATCTAGTGGAATGATCCTTCCATCAAAACGCACTAGTAAATCATCCCTGAGCCAGGAATGTAATTCCTGTTTTCGTTTTGATTTGGGCAATTTTTCAACGCCTTTGGCAATTTCTCCAATCGTGATCACGCTCAAGAAAACATCATCAGAGTCTAGTGAATCGACAAAGTCTACAACTTTCGGATTCGGATGCTTGGCAATCAGTTCCGAGATGACGCACGTATCAAGCAGGTACTTCATAGTTCAAATCCCTTGCGTGGCAGGGACTTGTCTCGAAGGAGTTCAATCCCAGCCAGGGGAGATGCCTGAAAAAACTCGGAGAGTTTGCCTTGGGATTTACGCAGGTTTTCGTATTCTGCATATGAAATAACAACCACGGTTTTCTCGCCGTGTTTCGTGATCAATTGAGGACCTTGTGCTAAGGCACGTGCGATCACCTCACTCAATTTATTTTTCGCATCCTGGATTTGCCACGTTTCATTCATAGTCGCTCCTTTCTGTCTAGACAGACTAGCTAGATCTTACCCTTCTTCCAGGAGAAAGTCAACAATACGGTTCATTCGCGCCGACGGGAATTTCCACATTGGGACTGTACGGTGTATCCAGATATAG
Source organism: Anaerolinea sp. (assembly GCA_020047815.1). GTDB lineage: Bacteria > Chloroflexota > Anaerolineae > Anaerolineales > Villigracilaceae > Villigracilis. Next base: position 18,170 of record JAIFNG010000138.1, on the reverse strand, counting down.
AATGCACCCCTTAACGTCTCTTTCCGGACCTTTGACCTGTTTCCCCAAAAAATCCGCCGATGTGCTAAAGGTAGTCCTTCGCATCTATCTACGCTGCAAGGATCCATTGTCTTTATCTGTTTCGGCTAAGAATTTCTCTTAGATAGGAATTCATTTAGCTTTCCAGCCTCGATGATTAATCCTAACCCTGGCAGATCGAATGCCTCAAGTTTGCCTTTGCGAATCCAGGCTCTGATCTGTTTTGACGTGGCACGGCAAAACTGGGCGGCTTGATGAACAGTGAAATAGTTGCCGCGTGGGATGAAAATGGGCAGGATGTTCGGTTTTGCAGTTTCGATGAGTTTGCCACTCTTCCCTTCCCGGACTCTTCTGCCATAGGCAACGATAAGCTGATAAACCTTGCTGAGGGCTTGTTCCGCATCTTCTTTGTTATATGATGAAATAGGTTTCAACAAACTCTCCTGTGCAGTCAGAAATTCAATGAGAACTTGTACTTGATCTGGATGAAGTTCCATTTGATTTTCCAGAATCCGAACTCCTCCCATCCTGGGTGACGGGTTGTCTGTGTTGCTGGTTGAGAGTCGAAAAGTTGGCGAGCCGATCACTAGACCATTGGTCTTCAATGTATCAATGCTTTGCAGATGCTTAAGAAGTTCAAGCGCATATCCTGCATAGAGATGGGTAACGATGCGAAGACCTGCATCTCACACAACAATTCCTCGCTGCTGCCAATCTTGCAGCTGAAGTTTTGTAAGCCAGGAAGGACAACTCGGTGGGGTGTTGTAATAACCCTCGAAGTTAAGATGCACACCCCATGTATTTTGAACTAAAACTGTAGAACAATTCATCATGAATAACCTGCCTGAAGAAAATGGATTGATCCGATGAGTATAAAGCAGGCAGGCTCTGGGATTGGATAATCTGACAGTAGATACCAAAAAGTGGATTGATCATTTACGGGAATGTTTTAAACGAAAACACCCCTATACGTGGGGTGTTTGTTCATTACTTGATAGTTTATTGTCTATGTGGTGGGTATAAATCGGGAAGGTCTGAATTTATACCCGTAAACAATGACACCTCGCTCGTCGCCGTCATTGCGCATTTTGCGGGTGACCATTTCCACGGGCATGCCGATCTGGATCGGCTGTTCGTCCAGGTCGGTCAACTGTGCGGTGAGCATGGGACCTTCTTCGAGTTTGACGATCGCCACCGTGTAGGGTGCATTTGAGTCGAAACCAGCCGGGGCTTCGTAAACCGTTGTATAAGAATAAACTTCGCCTTTGCCGCTGAATGTAAATTGTTCCTTTGCCTCGTCGCCACAATTGGGACATACATCGCGGGGTGGGAATATTTTATGATCACAATGCGGGCAAATTTCGCCAACCAATCCGTATCGTTGTTTTTTCAGTCGCCAGTGTCTTGGGATTTCCATTTTTACTTCCTTTCTATGTACTCAATTCTATCCCGCATCTCTATCAAACACTATCAGGATTGAATTTTGTCAGTTGTCCAGACCAGCCTGCAGGTCTGCAACTCATCGATGATCACAATTCTCGAGCCAACAAGCTGGCTGCCAAAAGGCTGAACCTCCCTGGTTCAATCCAGAGGTGGATTATTGAGGCCTGGCTTCGATCTCGCGGCAGGAATCGCCTGTGCAATGTCTGAGCGCTTCCAACCAGGTCTGCAAATTTTCCAACAAGTCAGGTGTGGAAGATCCTGCAATATTTTCCAATTGATAGGGGTCAGTTTCCAGATCGTATAATTCCAGCGTGCCGTCGCCGTATTGAACAAAGGTATATTTCTGCGTTCGCAGGCCACGGTAGGCGCGGTCCATTTTTGCCCGATATGGGGAATCAGGGGGTTCCATCAGCCCCTCCATGTAATCACCATTTGAGACAAACATATCCGGGGCGTATGCGGCTTCATCCAGCAGGCCTCGTTCCAGCAGGAAAACCTGCCGCCAATCGGTTGGATCTTTGCCGGCTGCCAACGGCATCAGCGAGCGTCCATCCACAAAATCAGGGGTTTTTATCCCCGCGATTTCTGCAAAAGAGGAAGCCAAGTCCACATTTCCAACAAGGGCGTCAACAGTGATGCCTGCGGGTATATTCGGACCCCGGACGAGGAGCGGCACGCGGATATCTTCCTCGAAGGCGGTGTTTTTCCCAACCAGCAGACGGTGTTCTCCCATGTGAAAACCGTTATCCGATGAAAAGAAAATGTATGTGTTCTCCAGCGCGCCAAGCGACTCAAGGGTTTTGACGATTTGTTCGACCATCTCGTCCACTGCCTGCATGGATTGGATCCGCTTGGGGTAGATCCGTTCCATCTTTGTGATATGGTCACCAGACAAAGGCGGTTCACTGCTGTAAATCCAGGGTTTATCGCTGTTATCCTCTTCGTTGAAAGAGGGTGAGCGCGGCATAGGGGTGTCTGGAAAAACATCGGCGTGACGCGGGGCTGGCACGTAGGGGCTGTGGGGGGCGTAGACCGAAATATGGGCAAAGAAAGGGTCGCCGTCTTTTACACTGCGCTCCATGAAATCAACGGATTTGGCGGCATAGACATCCGTCCCGTAATCTTCCTCGTTTTTGCCGTATGCCACCAGTTTTCCATTTTCATTTAATGTGTAGTTGAATTGTGTGTAGGGGTCGCCATCCACCGGGCTATACCATTCGGTCCAGCCTGCAGGGATGTAGGTTTGTTTCGCAGTGGCGGGATACCCGTTCATATATTTGCCGAAGAACGCTGTCTTGTAGCCTGCGTCTTCCAGCCAAACAGCAATGGTGGACTGCTCGGATTTCAGAGCGTAAAACTTTTCAAATCCGCCATCGGGCAGAATTGTTTCAAATATCTGGGTATTATGTGAATATTGACCACGCAGGATGGTGGTGCGCGAGGGGCAACAGGTTGCCATGCTCACAAAGAATTGGTTAAACGTGACACCTTGTTCCCCAATCAATTCCTGGGTTTTGGGCATGAATTGCAAAAGCCCCATGTCCATGTCATCTGCGAGAATGAAAACTATATTTGGCGGGTTGACCCTGGGGGACTGGTCTCCAATGTATCCGCAGCTTCCTGCAAGAATCACGAGTAATCCCAGCAATGCAAGGTGCTTGTGGATTTTCATTCTTATTATTCCATGCCTGCCAAAATATGCGAGACTGCGGTGGACGCGGGACCGCCAAGCGATTGAATTAACCCGAACTTTGCTCCCGCGATCTGGTTCGCCCCGGCATGGCCTCGAAGCTGGGTGACCGCTTCGACAGCCTGATACAGACCTGCTGCGCCTCCGGCAAATCCACGGGCCTTCATGCCGCCCATTGTAGCGCAGGGAATTCGTCCTTTTAATCCAATGACACCTTCTTCGGCGAGCTTCCAACCCTGGCCTCTTACCGCAAATCCGACTGCCTCAAGTTGCAGGGCGGCATAAATGCTGAATATATCGTGATATTCAAAGAAGTTGATTTGATCCAACACGATCCCTGCCTGCTTAATTGCCTTGCCTGCCGAGATCTGGGCAGTGTCAAAATACAGCATGTCTTTTCGGTCATGCAGCGCCAATGTATCTGATGAGGCGGCAGAGCCAGCGATCTTTACGGGTGGATGTTGGCAATCGGATGGAATTAATTCACGGCGTGTCAGGACAACCGCAGCAGCGCCATCCAAATGGGGAGCCATGTCAAATATCTTGAGCGGTTCACTGACCATTTCTGCTTTGGCATATGTCTCAGCCTTGATTGCCTTGCGGAATGCTGCATTTTTATTTGCAACCCCATTGGCATGGGCTGTGAGAGCGAAACCCGCAAACCCATTTTCAGGGACCTTGTTTTCGTACATGTAACGCTTCATTACAAGCGCTGCCTGCGCGGTGATGGTCAGGCCGTGGATCGATTCGAAATCCGCGTCATTCTCGGTGGCAGTGGATTCTTCCACATCTGCGCCGATCTTGTCTGTGAACTTTTCAACGCCGACTACAAGCGCAACATCCGCCATGCCGCTTGCAATGGCAAGGTATCCTTGACGAAGCGCCGCACCGCCTGAAGCGCCCGAGGCTTCAACAGTGACGGCTTCGATGCCATGCAAACCAGCATACTCTGCAATAAGTGCGCCAAGATGTGCCTGGTTTGAGAGATTTGGCGCGAGCATATTACCAACGAAAAGCGCCTGAGGCTTAAGCCCGCCACTATCTCTGAGCGCGGCTTGAATGGCGTCCACGGCAAGATTGCGTAAACTAAGTTCCCAGTGTTCGCCGATTTGTGTTTGACCGATACCTGCAATTACGACTTCTGTCATAAATGATTTCCTAATGATGTTGTTGAATGGCGGGGGCGAATTGAGGATTGAATAGGAATACCATATTCCTAATGTCCAGTCACCCAAACCTTATTTTTTATTTCATCGTAATCTTTCCGCGATACCTTGCATATGTCGCGTAATCTATCTCTGTGCGCCGGGCAATGTATTCCTGCGTTTTTGTTGCAAGACCCTGGCGTGCAGTAATTTTTTCGGTAACGGTGATGTCGAAGGCATCGGAACCAGCCCCGGAGCCGAAGGAGACACAGAGGATCCTATCCCCCGGCTGGGCGATGTCGAGAGTTGCTGTCAAGCCGATCACTGCTGCACCTGCATAGGTGTTCCCGATCACATTAACCAGGAGGCCAGGGGTGATCTGTTCCAGCGAAAAGCCAAGCTGTCCCGCGACTTTTTGCGGGAATTTTGTATTTGGCTGATGGAATACCGCCCACTTGTAATCCCTGGCGGTTGTGCCGCTGGCTTCCATGAGGTGTGTGGCGGCTTCAGTGATGTGTTTGAAGTAGGCAGGTTCGCCTGTAAAGCGCATCCCGTGTTCGGGATACTTTTGATATTCGCGCCGCCAAAAATCCGGCGTGTCGGTCACATAGGAATAGGCAGAGTTGATGACCGCCAGGGCTTCATCAGCAGGACCGAGGAGATACGCGCCGCCGCCTGCCGCCGCCGTGTATTCGAGTGCGTCACCGGGCTTGCCCTGTGCCGTATCCATGCCGATCGCCAGTGCGTAGCGTCCCATGCCTGAGCCAACCATGCCCATTGCAGCAACCATGGCCTCGGTTCCAGCCTTGCAGGCAAATTCAAAATCTGCACCCTGTGTGCTGGGAACTGCGCCAATTGCTTCCGCAACGATGGTGGAGGTGGGCTTGACCGCATATGGATGTGACTCAGAGCCGACCCAGACTGCGCGAATCTCCGCCGGGTCGATCTGCGCGCGCAGCATGGCATTGCGCGCCGCCTCGATGGACATGGTGATCACGTCTTCATCCAGTCCGGGCACAGCTTTCTCTTTAATGGGAAGTCCACTAGTCTTACCGGTCCAGACGCGGGCGATCTCTTTTGCGGGAATGCGATAGCGCGGCACATACGCGCCATAGCCGACAATGCCGACTGGTTTGACCGGTTTAAGGAGGGAGGGGGAGGTTTGCGTGTTTGGGGTTGTCATTGTGACCTTCTATTTTTCTTGTTGGTTCGTGTCATAGTCATAATTGTATGTTTGAAGTCTTCCAAAAACTATCTTGTTATTTCGCATTTTGATCAGACGGGTTTTCCAAAACATGTCAGTTCTTGATCTACTCTATGCTTCTTTTTATATTCAACTTCACCAGTTTTTCCTAGATCTCTTAAGCGGATAAATTCGATTCCCAGCAGTAAGCAGCAAAGACGGCTTCATCATATTTTCTTGTGAGCCAGATCTTTTGCAGGTTGAATTTGATATTATTTACAGCTTCACGCATATCCGGCGCAGGTCTTCTGTGCAGCCACCAAGAAATTCGCTCTGGATGATTATTAGATCTATCCCGAACTCCATCCGCATTTAGATTTTTTCCATTTCCTTCAAAATCTCTTCAGCCCTACTAACGCGAATAGCTTTTTCTGCCACCATTTGTGCGGCAACCTTATCTATCATGTCACTGGTGGCGCCAGCGGCGAGGGCGACCTGTCTTGCGTGTAGCGACATGTGCCCGCGTTGGATGCCTTCGGTGGCAAGCGCGCGTAACGCCGCCATATTTTGAGCCAGACCGACGCAGACAATAATTTCTGCCAGTTCAGAGGCGGTCTTCACGCCCATCAACTTTACCGCGGCTTGTGCGGCAGGGTGTACTTTGGTTGCACCGCCAACAATTCCCACCGCCATCGGCATTTCCAGGGTGCCGACAAGATTTCCATCCTTATCCTTGCCCCAGGTCGAGAGGGAAGTATACCTGCCAGCGCGCGCGGCATAGGCGTGCGCGCCTGCTTCAATGGCGCGCCAGTCATTGCCAGTGGCAATGACCACCGAGTCCACGCCGTTCATGATGCCTTTATTATGAGTGGCAGCGCGATAGGGGTCGGTCGCAGCGAAGGCCCAGGCGGCAATAATGCCATCGCGCACCGTCTCGCCTTTGAAGGATTCAAACCCGACAGTCAATTCGCTGACAGGGATGGTACAGCGCGCGCGCGCAATTCTACGGTCGGCCAGGTTGGATAAAATCCGCAAGTGGACTTTTCCGCCCGTGATGGCTTCGATCAATGGCGCGAGTTTCTCGCAAGCCGTGTTGACTGCATTTGCGCCCATCGCATCGCGGACATCATAAATCAGGTGGATGACGATGAATGGTCCAATTGGTGAGTTGTCGATCATGCGGACTTCAAGGTCGCGCGCACCACCGCCGAATTTTTTCAAGATCGGGTCAATCTCATCCGCCGCGGCCAGCAATTCCTCTTTATGCTCGTAGATTTTCATACGTGCTTCGTTCATATTAATGACATTGATCAGTTGCATCTGCCCGATCATTAATGGCTCGGTGGTGGTGGCGGTAAATCCACCGCCTGCGCGGGCAAGCTTGGCCATGAAGGATGCGCCTGCCACAACGGAGGGTTCCTCCACCACAAATGGTATCAAGACATCACGCCCGTTGACCATAAAATTCAAACCGATGCCCATAGGCAGACTGAACATGCCGATCACATTTTCAATCATGTGGTCGGCGGATTCAGCAGAAAGTCCACCTGTTGTAAACGGGAGCAGCTCTTCGGGAGTCTGGTTCGCAGCCTCAGCCAGTTTGGCGCGGCGCTCTTCGAGGGTAAGGTTGTAAAATCCAGAAATACGCGAATTTGTCATTTTATTGTCTCAAGTGTAGTATTGGCAATCTTCCAAATCCTATCAAAAAGCAACGAATTGATTATAATGGCAGAGAGGTGTCTGTGTATGCTATTAACTCGTGAACAATTACAGGAGCGGCTCTTTGCGCTCCACAGCGCAAGCTTGGAATTGGTGAAGGATGTTTCGCTTGAGACCTTGCTTGAGCGAATTGCATCTACAGCTTGCGAGCAGGCGGGGGCCCGCTATGCCGCGTTGGGGGTATTGGACAACGAGGGTAAACTCAAACAATTTGTTTCTGTAGGCATGTCGGATAACGAGATAAAGAAAATACCACACCCTCCTGTTGGTTTGGGTTTGCTTGGTGCGTTGATGAACACTGAAGTTCCCATTCGCGTGCCTGTGATCAGTGATCATCCGAGTTCGGTTGGCTTCCCTGAGCATCATCCGCTCATGACTTCATTTTTAGGTGTGCCGATCCGTGCCGGAGATAAACAATTGGGGCAGATCTATCTTACCGAAAAATTTGATGGGTCTGAATTTAATGCAGATGATGAGATGATCATTCAGATGCTGGCAACTTATGCCGCTACGGCGATCACAAATGCCCGTTTATACGAGCAGATGAAGCAGCGCGATCTGACCTTGACCCGCCGGAATGTAGACATGGGACTGCTGAACGGTATTGCCTCCGCCCTGACCTCCAGCCTGGAACTTGACGAGATCCTCAACAAAACCCTGGGTCTGATCATGAACTATATGAAGGTTGAGGCAGGGGATATTTTTCTATTGGAGGATGACAAGACCACGCTTCGCATGGTCCTGCATCGAGGTCAGGCTGCTGAAGCATTCTGGACTCGTAATATGTTTCAAATTGGTGAAGGCTATCCAGGGCTGGTCGCGAAGAGCCGTAAATCCATGATCGGGATGCACCTCGCCAATGATACGAATTTCCTGCGTGATGCTGTGGTTCAGGCGGGATTTCAGCAAATTGCCTGTATTCCTCTCCTCTCGGGTGAAAATCTGATTGGAGTGATGAGCGTTGCCACCCGTGATACTGAACCATTTGACCAGAGGAGTGTACAGCTTCTAACGGCAGTAGGCACGTGGGCAGGTCTGGCAATTGAAAATGCACGTTTGCATGCCAATGCCCGCCGACTCGCTGTACTGGAAGAGCGTGACCGCATAGGCATGGATCTGCACGATGGCATTATCCAATCCATTTATGGGGTGGGATTGGGACTGGAAGGGGCGCAGCTCACACTGGATGAAGACCCTCAAGCTGCCAAAGAGCGAATTCTCCATGCGATCGATGGATTAAACCAGGCAATTCGGGATATCCGTGCTTATATTCTTGACCTTAGACCGCGTCAACTTGGAAATGAGGGTTTGTTGAATGGTATAAAACGCCTGATCGCTGAATATCGTGCCAACACTTTCTCTGAAGTGAACTTTACCGGCTCAGATGACCTGAAAGACCTCTCTCAGGCACAGTCATTGGCGTTATTTCATATCTGTCAGGAAGCATTAGCAAATGTTGCCAAGCATGCAAAGGCAAAAAATGTGCAAGTTGCTGTATGGTCGACCCCGGAGCGTGCCTTGTTGGAGATTACAGATGACGGCAAAGGCTTTGATATTGAGCAGATAAAGACTTCCATTGGCCATGGACTGGCCAATATGCAAACGCGTGCACATGCAGTTGGCGGCGAGGTGGATATTTCGTCAACCATTAAAGACGGGACAACCATACTTGTTTGGGTTCCCCGCACAATAAAACACTGAAACGCTCGAATTGATGAATCATTGCCAAATGAGTCACAGGAACTCGAGTCTCGTTTGTTATGAAGCAAAAAAGTTTCCCAATGCAGTTTTTTAAGGTAAATATGTTCGCCTGGCCCATATATGGTCATTAATGCCCATATATGGGGGGCAGGATGGCTGAATCTGGTGCAGTTGGCTGAAACGCCTGTTCTATTCAAAGGTATGATTATGTTTGAGCGCGGATAACTTTTTTAAGATAATCAAACCTTAACAAAACAAATCTTTTTAACTTAACGTAGGCTTGCCGACTTGGTATCTACCGCAAGTATCTGCTAGAATGACTGCACGCTGATATTATGGATGTATGTCCCATACATCCGACCTCCTGAAATATCCTTTACAAAACAGATGCAAATTTTCACGAAACCGCGACATTAAGGCGGGTTATTCAATGTACTCCATTAATACTGAGGAATGTTTATGAATGCAGATCTGGCTTGGCAGTCCGTACTTGCACAACTTCAAATGGAAATGCCCCGCGCATCCTATGAAACGTGGGTGCGTGATACTCGTCCCATGGCTTACGAGAATGGGGTGATTACTGTTGGTGTGCGCAACGCTTACGCGCGTGACTGGTTGGAAAGCCGTCTGGCGACCTCTGTCAGTCGTTTGTTGACTGCAATCTTGAATTCTAACGTTGGAGTTGAATTTGTTGTCTCCCAGGCAAACGAAACTGATTCACATACTGACCCTGATCCGGAGAGGCCTATTGAAGCCGCCCCGGCTGAGCCAAAACCACGCCATGTGACGTTGAATCCGCGTTATACCTTTGATACATACGTTGTCGGCTCCGGGAATCGCCTTGCTCATGCGGCGTGCCAGGCTGTGGCAGAAAAGCCCGCCCGTGCCTATAATCCACTTTTTCTGTATGGCGGAGTTGGATTAGGCAAAACCCACCTTTTACATGCCATTGGAAATGCCTGTCATGCTGATGGTTTGAATGTTTTATATGTTTCTTCCGAAGAATTCACCAATGACATGATCAATGCCATTCGTACGCATACCACGCAAGCATTTCGTGAAAAATACCGCTCAGCCGATGTCCTGCTGGTGGATGATATTCAGTTCATTGCAGGTAAGGAATCCACGCAGGAGGAATTCTTTCATACCTTCAACACCCTGCACGGACAGGACAAACAGATCATCGTTTCTTCAGATCGTCCGCCCAAGTCATTAGTCACACTGGAGGAACGCCTGCGATCCCGTTTTGAATGGGGTTTAACTGCTGATATTCAGGCACCTGATTTTGAAACCCGTCTTGCAATCCTGCGTTCCAAAGCTGAGCGCACGGGAAGGCATGTTTCGGATGAAATATTGGAGAGTGTTGCCAGGCAGGTTCAATCAAACATCCGTGAGCTCGAGGGTGCATTGAATCGGATTATTGCCTTTGCAGATTTGAGCGGAGCCTCCCTAACCCCAAATCTGGTGGAGATTGCACTGGCAGATCTTTTGCCCCAAAAACGCAATGTTCAACCAGATAAAGTGATCGAGGCAGTGGTTGCCGCCTATGAAGGGATCGCTGTGGGTGACCTCCTTGGTCAAAATCGCGCTGCAAAAGTTGCCATTCCCCGTCAATTGGTGATGTATATCCTGAGCGAGTTCAATAAAGTTTCCTCTCCCCAAATCGGTGATTTACTTGGGGGGCGTGACCACACGACTGTGTTGTATGGCATTAAGAAAGTTGCTGGTGACGAAAAACTTAAAAGACGGGCAGAGAGTATTTGGAATAACCTATTAAATCAAGCTGTTGCTGTGTAAAAAGAATATATTAACAACAAAAGGTCAGCCCTGCTCATGCAGGGCTGACCTTTTGTTGTTTACTGAGGGGTCAGGCTATTTCCTTGGAATTGGGCAAATGTTTAATTAACCACAGAATGACAAACATCCCAGATGCCGCGATCAGCAGGTAGGATTGCAGGATGTTAAAATAGCTGCCTGCCACGAACTTGGCGAATGGGAATACATTTGCTGCGATGAGATAGAGCACGACAAAAGTGCTCTTGATCCAGGTATTCTTCAACGGGGTATTCCCAAACCATAAGATCAACCATGTGCAAACAAAAACCGGGAAGAGAATACCGTAATGATGCTCCCACGCAATGGGGGAAGCCAGGGTTGCACCCAGTCCCATTAAGAGGAAGTCGGCAAGTTTCGATTCCCTGCTCTGACTTTTGGTTTTTATCAGGGATATCACCAGGGTCGCGATGGACGTGATCTGGGTGAAGGAAAATATCCAGACATTGTACGGGGGGTAGCGATATCCATTCCACCTCAGGTTGTTGAATATTTCAGGATAGCGGACGCTGAAGAGGCGCCCTGCCAGCGCATTGAAGGATTGGTTGGTGTAATACGACTCGCCATGCTGTGTAACAAAACTTAATCCACGAAGATAATCCAGGTACATAGCAAACCCGAACTCATGCATGCCCAGAAGTACTCCCAGCATCCCTGTGGCAGTGATCGCAATCACAAGCCGGGTGTTACCGCGCAATAAGCCCCAGAGAATGAATAGCGCGTAATGCGGTTTGATGGATGCCATCAGTCCAAGCATGATGCCTGCAAGCACATCATGGCCGGTGATGTAGCATAGGATGGAAATTGCAAAAAAGGCATTCAACCAGACCTGCATTTGTCCAAGTGTGCCTGCTTTAACGACCGGGTAAAACGTAAATAGCAGGAGTGTTAAAACAATACCCACCGCGGTCTGTTCCTTTGCGGAAAGCTGCGGCGCTTTATATTCCTTGTAGGAATACAGTCCTGTTGCGACTACACCAGCAACCATCAGAAATAGGAAGATGATCGTTGCGGCAGTTGAAAAAGCAAGAAGGTCGATGTTATTCTCTTCAATAAATTGTGTGATCAACAGCGCCGTGGGAGGATACAGGAATTTTACCTTTACGGGGAGCAACAGGTCTGTATAGAGTAAGCTCTGACCCTGCGATTCTGTCCAGTGGTCGTAAGCCAGTTTCATGGGCCGCCAGGAATCATTTCCGATTTCGTCTGTAAAGACCCAGATGGCATGATCCAATGCAATTTTGTTGTTTTTTATCCCGTAGTGATTCGTGATGCCTTTGATGAGAAAAGCAAGAGCCAAATTTAGCAGGAAGAGGAAGATGAGTTGTTTGATGATAGGTTTCACGTGCGCCGCCTGAAATATTTTTAGCCAAGTATAGCATTGAGCGAAATTCCTGTGGTATAATCGCGCCGCCTTGAAAAAGGCACATCTTGCCCGGGACGGGCATTAAGCGTCCCTGAGCGGGTTCTAATCCCCGCTAAACTCATTCTGTTCCACGCCAATTTGCGCGTTTGCGAACAGCACAAGTTAAGGAGTAATAAATGGCAGTTATATCAATGAAAGCCCTGCTTGAGAGCGGCGTCCATTTTGGGCATCGTACCAACAAGTGGGACCCCCGTATGAAACCGTATATTTTCACTGAACGCAACGGCATTCATATTATTGATCTGCAGCAGACCGTCAAGTTGTTGAATCAGGGCTATAACACGGTGCGCGACACCGTCGCCGCCGGTGGTAATGTTTTGTTTGTTGGTACCAAGCGACAGGCACAGGAAACCGTGGCTGAAGAAGCCATTCGCTGCGGAATGCCTTATGTCACTGAACGTTGGATGGGTGGTATGCTCACCAACTGGGACACCATGTTCAAGCGTATTCAGGAACTGGAACGTCTGGAAAAAGTGCGCGATTCTGACGAAATCAACCACCTGACCAAGAAGGAAGGTTTGCTGATCGAACGCGAGATTACCCGTTTATCGACCCGTTTATCTGGTGCGCGGATCATGAAACGCCGCCCGGACCTGCTCTTTATTATTGATGTGGGACGTGAAGACGCAGCCGTACGCGAGGCGAACTTGCTCAAGATCCCGATCGTTGCCATGGTCGACACCAATTGCAATCCACAAAATGTGGATTATGTCATTCCATCGAATGACGATGCCATTCGTGCAATTAAACTGCTGGTTGCCAAGGTCGCGGATGCCGTGCTGGAAGGCAAAGCCATGCGCAAAGAAGAAGAGCCCGAACAGCCTGAGGATGCCAGGTCTGATGGCAAACCAAAGACTCGCGGACCCCGCAAACCTGTTGTTGAAGCTGAACAGGAAGAAAGCAGTGAAGATATTTTGCTTGGTGAATCCACTCTGGCTAAATTGAATGTCAGCCGCATGGTGGATGACGTGCCCGCCGTAAGTGACGCGCCCGCCGCAAATGTGGAAGATACACCTGCCGCTCCGACCGTTGAATAGTAGATACCAAGGATAGTGAAATGGAAATAACAACACAGATGATCAAGGAATTGCGCGGTGCGACCAATGCGCCGATGCTCGATTGCCGCAAAGCCCTGCAGGAAGCAAACGGAGATTACCAGAAGGCTGTTGACTGGCTGCGTGAAAAAGGCATGGCGACTGCCGCCAAGCGTTCGGATCGCGATGCTTCAAACGGCGTTGTGGAAATGTACTCCCACGGCGGTGGACGGGTGGGTGTGATGGTGGAAGTCAATTGCGAAACGGATTTCGTTGCTCGTGCTGAGCAGTTCCGAAATTTGGCTCATGAGATCGCTTTACAGATCGCCGCGAGCTCTCCCAAATATGTCAAGGTGGAGGATATTCCTGCTGCCGAGCTCGAACATGAAGCCGCCATTGCCCGCGCGCGCGCGCTGGAAGAAGGCAAGCCCGAGAATGTAATGACAAAGATCGTGGAAGGACGTGTCGAGAAGTATAAGGATGAGGTCTGTCTGATGCGCCAAACCTACATTCGCGATGAATCGCTAACGATTGAAAAACTCATTCTGCAAAACGTTGCAGCCATTGGGGAAAGCGTGATCGTCCGCCGTTTCCATCGATGGGAATTGGGCGAAAGCACGAAAGAATAGGATTTAAAAAGCCAGCCTTCGGGTTGGCTTTTTTTATAATTGTAGTCACCCAGAGCGTAAAAGGATGACACCGTAAAAAACCTTGGAGGCATGAATGGCTGACCTGAAATATAAACGTATTCTCCTTAAGTTGAGTGGGGAAGCGCTTGGTGGTGGAGCGGGATATGGAATTGACGTAAATGAAGCCGAATCCATTGCCAGCCGTATCAAGCAAGTTCACGATATGGGCGTTGATGTTGCTGTGGTGATCGGCGCTGGTAACTTGTGGCGGGGCAAGCAGGGACTTGAGCATGGTATGGATCGTTCCACGGCAGACTATATGGGTATGCTTGCCACAGTCATGAACGCCATGTCCTTGATGGATGCCCTGGAACGGCAGGGAGTGTTAACACGAGTTATGTCTGCAATTGAAATGCGGGCCATTGCCGAGCCATACATTCGCCGCCGCGCAGTGCGGCATCTCGAAAAAGGGCGGGTCGTGATCTTTGGCGCGGGAACGGGCAATCCATTTTTTTCGACAGATACAGCTGCTGCTTTGCGCGCAACAGAAGTGGATGCCCAGGTCGTTATCAAGGCCACCAAAGTGGATGGCGTCTATGACTCTGACCCAAAGAAAAACCCGAACGCAAAAAAATTTGAAAAACTAAACTACATTGAAGTTCTTAACCGCCGTCTGGAAGTCATGGACAGCACGGCCATTACCCTATGTATGGAAAATAACCTGCCGATCCTTGTCCTGAATTTATGGGACTCAAACGCCTTGCTCGGTGCTTTACGCGGCGAAGCCGTTGGTACACTCGTGAACGGGGACTGACCACGATTTGGATACGGAGTTTTCACCCTTCGTTCAGGACGAAGGGTGAAAACTCTGAGTTGATTTTTATCTGAGAGTCTCTCACTTTTTTGCATTTCCCATCATATTTTTATGCTCCCATAGCATAAATTCTTGTTTTAAGGTATCCTTGTAGCGTAATAATTTTTTAGGAGGATGATCGTGAGTACAGACGAAATCAAAGATTTGTTGAAAGATGCTGAAGGCCGTATGAACGGCGCAATTCAATCCCTTTCAGATGATCTAGCTGGAATTCGCACTGGACGTGCCAGCCCTGCCTTGATAGAAAGACTCCCTGTGGAATATTATGGCACTCCAACTCACCTTATGCAACTTGCCTCGATCAGTGTCCCGGAACCGCGTTCATTGTTGATCAAACCATTTGATGCCGCTTCCATTAAAAATATTGAGCGGGCAATTCGTGCCTCGAATATTGGCCTGAATCCCAATTCTGATGGAAAAGTAATTCACTTGAACCTGCCTCCGCTCGATGAGGAACGCCGCCGCGACCTGGTGAAACAAATGCACCACCGACTCGAGGAAGCACGTGTCGCTGTGCGTAATATTCGACGCGATCTGCACAACGATATCCGTGATTATGAGAAGGAAAAATTGATCACAGAAGATGACCGTTTGCGCGGCGAGGAAGACCTGCAAAAATTAACTGATAAATATATTGAAGATATTGCCAAACACGGTCATGTAAAAGAAAAAGAGATCATGGAAGTATAGTATCTTTTATAATGCGCCAGCGCATTGATAAGAGTTAATCATTTATGGCTGAAACCACCTCTGCTGTTCCTCTTGAAAAAATCCCCCAACATGTTGCCATTATTATGGACGGCAATGGGCGTTGGGCACTCCAACGCGGTTTACCACGCCTGGCGGGCCACAAGGCGGGGACAGAGAATCTGCGCCGTGTGATCCGCTCCACGGTTGAATTCGGTGTTAAATATCTGACGATCTATGCTTTTTCAACTGAAAACTGGGGACGTCCGCCCGAAGAAGTAAAGGGGTTAATGTATATTCTTGAAGATGTAATTGATCGAGAACTTAATGAACTGCATAAGGAGGGCGTTCAATTGCGTCATATTGGACGCCTGGAAAGGCTTGCTCCCTCGCTTCAGGAAAAGGTCCTGGATGCAATTGATGTGACAAAAAATAATGACCGTCTGGTCTTGAATATTGCCTTCAATTATGGGGGGCGTGATGAAATAATTCAAGCCATTCAGCGCATGATGAAGGATGGAGTGCCTCCAGAAAAGGTGACCGATGAATTGGTCAGCCAGTATCTTTATACTGTTGGCGTTCCAGATCCTGATCTCATCATCCGCACCTCAGGTGAATTACGGGTAAGCAACTTCCTGATCTGGCAAGCTGCGTACTCCGAATGGTATATCACGCCGACATTTTGGCCAGATTTTGATAAGGACGAATATCGCCGCGCCCTGGAGGCATTTGCGCATCGTGATAGACGGTATGGAAAGGTAGCCTCGGGGGAACTTCAGGGATCCAATGCGTAAAAGAACGATCACTGCTTTAATACTTGCTGGAATCGGGTTGCCCGCCATATTACTTGGCGGCATCTTTTATTATTTCCTAATGGGTACGTTTTTGATCGGCGCTGCCAGGGAATATGTCCATCTTTTTCGCGCCGCAAAATATGAGCCGCAATTTTACATTACTGTGGGCGGGGTGGTTCTTATTACCATCATGCGTATGTTCTTTCCTGCATATGCACAGCCAGCCTTTGCTCTCAGTATTCTGGTGGCAATGGCTTACCACCTTGTTGCTTATGAGCGCGGACGTGACCAGTCTGCGCTTGATTTTGGCATCACCATCGGCGGGATCGTTTATATTGGCTGGATCGGTTCGTATCTTTTCGACTTGCGGAATCTGGTCGATGGGGGCTGGTGGTTTATGTTGGTCATGTTCTGTGTCTGGCTGGGAGATTCTGGCGCGTACTCGATTGGCATGGCATATGGCAGGCATAAAATGGCGCCTCGTCTTAGCCCAAAGAAAAGCTGGGAGGGGTATGCCGCCAGTGTTTTTACAGCCACACTGGGCGGAATGTTCTTTGTGTACGCTTTTACCACCTATGGAAACTTGACGGGTGATATCACCATCGGGCAGGGTGCGATCCTTGGTTTTATCCTGGGCACATTCCCTCCGCTTGGTGACCTGGGTGAAAGCATGTTCAAGCGTCAGTCCGGGATCAAAGATTCAAGTGATATTATTCCGGGTCATGGCGGGTTCTTTGACCGCATAGACTCGTGGTTGTGGGGTGGGGTGATCGGTTATTACTTTCTTGTTTGGTTCATTATTTAAACCCAGGAGGTAACATGAGTGTTCTTGGCGCTACACCTACCCGTAACCTTGCACTTGAACTGGCACGTGTCACCGAAGCAGCGGCAATGCTGGCAGGCCGCTATATGGGGCGCGGGGATAAAGAAGGTGCTGATCAGGCCGCAGTGAATGCGATGCGGTTGGTACTCAGCTCTGTCGATATGAACGGCGTCATTGTGATCGGAGAAGGGGAGAAGGATCAGGCTCCGATGTTATTCAATGGGGAGAAGGTGGGTAACGGTTCCAAGCCCGATGTGGATGTTGCTGTGGACCCGGTTGATGGCACCCGCCCCCTGGCTTTTGGGCGTTCAAATTCGCTTGCAATGGTTGCACTTGCTCCGCGGGGAACGATGTTTGACCCGGGTCCGTTTCTGTACATGAATAAAATGGCAGTTGGTCCCGAAGCAAAGGGCGTGATCAATATCGAGAAATCCATTACTGAAAACCTCAAGGCAATTGCCAAAGCCAAGGGGAAGAACATCGAAGACTTAACCACCATCATCCTGGATCGTCCACGCCATGATGAGATGGTCGTTGAGATCCGCAAGGCTGGGGCGCGCATCCGCCAAATTCCGGATGGTGATGTGGCAGCCGCTTTGATGACAACATTGCCTGATTCGGGTGTGGATGTGCTGCTTGGTATTGGGGGCACTCCGGAAGGCGTGATCACTGCCTGCGCCCTGCGTGCCATGGGCGGCGAAATTCAAGGCAAACTCTATGCGCGTGATGAAAGTGAATTGCAACGGGGGCGCGATGCAGGCTTTGATTTTGAAAAGGTATTGACGATGGATGATCTGGTCTCATCTGAGGATGTGTTTTTTGCGGCCACTGGGATCACAGACGGCGAACTGCTAAAGGGTGTGCGGTATTATGGTGATCACATCACGACCGAAAGCCTTGTTGTGCGTGGTTTGACGGGAACGATCCGCCGCATTAATGCCATACACAGCACGAATAAACTGGATAAGCTAAGTTCGATCCATTATTAAATTTGTTTTTTCCTTGACATTCCCCGGCGTTGTCCTTATAATGTCGGTCGCTTTCCTGGCTAGCTCAATTGGCAGAGCGAGCGGCTGTTAACCGCTAGGTTCTAGGTTCAAGTCCTAGGCCAGGAGCCATCAGACCTCCAGTTCTTTAAGAACTTGGAGGTCTTCTTTTTTACCAGGGGGGA
>JAIFNG010000152.1 GCA_020047815.1 Anaerolinea sp. | reverse complement strand
GAGGATAAGCACTGCGAGGATGAGGGCGAATCCTAAGCCAAATGCTGTTTTATACCAAAAACGGGCGGGATGAGACATGTACAATTCTCCTTTTGCGGCATGTAATCAATAAGCATGTTTATTGTAGTAGTGTGCCAGATGAGAACAAAGTGAGAACTGTCACCTATATTACGCCTAATGTAACACTTTGGTTGTATTTATATCGCTAAAGCAACTAAAAATTCACATTTTATTGGTTATTCATCCTACGGCTTGAGCGGCGAAAAAAGCACCAGCAGCAGCCATAGCCCAAAGAGGACTGACGCGCCCGCCGTCCATTTCCAGGCAATCATCGGGTTCGCCTCCTCCACTTCGGGGAATCCCGCTTCGACCTGATAATCGGGCGCATGAGATTCGGCTTTAATGACCACATCAAATCCGCCGTTAGCATCGAAGGTGTTCAACACGCCAGCCAATTCATCCTGCTTATGACATTCGAGGCATTTCGCGCCGCCATTCTCCTGCGGGTGGGGGAGCATCCCCAGGTGTGATTCTTCCACCTTCATTGAAGTTAGGTTGCCTTCGTGGCAATCCACACAGCGGTCTTTGTGAGCCTCTGTCATGCAATACCAGCAACCTGTATCGTGGAGATAATACAAATTCTCATGGCAGGTCAGGCAGGAGTTATCGGATGTACCAGCCGTCTGTGCTGATGCCTGGACGGGCAGGCTGAAAATCGCAGCCAGTACAACCAGAAGGGAAACTGTCAAAACAAACATCCAGCGATTGGTTTTTGTGAACATTTTGACCTCCGAGTCATTAAACTATTTGGGAGACTTTCCGCATCTTCTTGCAGATTACGGCATGAAATATCGTTCTGGAAGGTTCTCAGGTGAATCTTCGGGACATAAGACCAGCAGGGCGCGCGAACTGGTCGAAGCAGTATTTCGCCAAAAATGCGGGGTGTACGCGTCGAAAATCAGGCTGTCGCCTGGCGTAAGCGGATAGACTTCGCCTTCGATGGTGTAGGTGATGTGACCTTCGAGGCAGTAAATGAACTGCCGCCCGCCATAGATGATTGGCTCCGCGCCACTGCTGGCGTTCGGTTCCAGCCGTGTGATGAACGGCTCGCTGCCCATGCGCGGCATTCCCTCGCTCAAGCTCTCCAACTGTCCCTGGGCAAAGACGATTTGTTTCCGCTCTCCTACTTTTTGATACGCGATTTGCCTTTTGTGTTTGATCTCGAAAAACGCGGGGATGGGCACATTGAGGCTTTGCGCTAACTGCGAGAGGGTGTTGACGCTGGGTGAGGTCTTTCCGTTTTCAATCAGGCTGAGAGTATTGACGCTCAAACCGCTGATTTCCGCCAAACTGCGGATGGACAGCCTGCGAGCTTTTCGCATGGAGCGCAATTGCTGCCCAACGTGCTCAGAAACCAGATTTGCCTCCACCTTTTTTGGAGAGGGGAGTTTTTCTTCCTGATGTAGATAATTTGGTGTGACTTTTTGTAGCATGGTAATTCCTGATTCGTTTAAAAAATTGTGTTTCCAAAAATAATGGTATTTTCTTACTCGATGACGGTACTTCATACCCATTATGACTCATTTCTGTCAATTATTTTAGTAACAAATGTCACATTTTATTGTATGAAAAAACATTATTCTTGACACTTGAGTGCTTTTATTGTGTGTAAATTCACAATCTTTGAGAAATTTTGGCATACCCCTGTTTTTTTTTCACAAAAAATTGTGTGTTTTTTCTAGAATCTGGTATGATTGACCCATTCAATTAATATGATTTCCCCAATTCAAAAAAGGCAAAGGTAGATGGAAAATACTTTCTCTGTCGGTGATAAATTGCGTCAACTACGGAGTGAACGAAATATTTCACAACGCGACCTGGCGAAACTGGCGGGACTCTCTCCCAATTCGATCAGCCTGATCGAGCGCGATGAAACTTCTCCGAGCGTTGCAACCCTGCAAAGCCTGGCGACGGCGCTCAATATCCGCATGAGTTATTTTTTTGAAGAAGAAACGCCATCCTCTGTCTTGCACATAAAATCAAACGACCGTCCCAGAATAGAAACTGATGGGGTGGTGATCGAAGGCATGGGGAAAACCCTGCCTTTTCAGGAATTGGAACCGTTCTCCATTACACTCGAACCACGGGCGGGAATCGGCGGAGAGCGGCAGGTTGTCCATTCAGGACATGAATTTGTTTATTGTTTGCAGGGGAAGATCGAATATGTGATCGATGGCAATGTGCACCTGATGGAAATGGGTGACATTCTGATCTTTGAAGCCACACTTCCTCATTTGTGGCGCAACCCATTTGAAGATCAGGCAAAGTTTATTTTAGTTCTTCAAACCCCCAATGCATCGCGTGAACCTGTCCAGCGGCATTTTTCAAGCCATCCGTCTGTCAACCATATTGGCGGATAAAAACGAAAGACCCGCTTAAAATCAAAAAACTCCCGGAATTTTCCGGGAGTTTTTTGATTTTCACTGAAGCCTATTTTATCCGCAGCCACCGCCTGATTTATCCCGCTTGATCTGCAGGACGATCTTTGCCTCGAATTCAAGTTCTTCGTATTCGATGGGATTGGGCGAGCATGATTCATAATTACTGCCCAATGCAGCAGGGAAAATATAGCCCAATTCGTCATCACCAGCATTTGGGTTGGGTTGAAGTGCTTTATCCTCTGTACCAAAGAACGCAATCCAGTTGTTGACCCCGCCTTCCAGGATATAGGAGTTGGTCACGCCGCTTCCGACCAGCAATTTCCATGCTTTCGTGGCGACAGTTTCATCATTGCCCATTACGATGAAGACCGAGTTGGCGGGCGGTTCGCTGATTAAAAGAGGGACGATTTCGTCAATGCGGTCGAGCGGTACATTTACTGCATCTTCAACATGATACAGGTTGTACTCGGCTTCGGAGCGCACATCGAGATAAATGGGATTCATGATCTGGTTGTATTTTGCTTTGAAGGCTTCTGCGGGTGTAATGTGAACGAGCCGCTTTTCGAGCATTTGATCAGGTGAGTAGATGTATGTATTGATAATGGGGTCTGCGTTCAACTGGGGGATGGTTTCGGTACGCGTGAATTTGACCTTGTTATATTTATCTTCGAGAGAGGGAGACCCAATCAGCATGACTGCGACTGCTGCGACAAATAAAGCGCCCGCGCCAACGATGCGGAGTTTCGGTTCCTTGCTTAGATCTTTTTTACCGAAGATGCGTTCGAGTTGTTCCGCGCCCCAGAACATGAAGAGCGCCATGAGGATGACCAGTACAACCACGACACCGACCGGGATTCCGAATACCTGGTCCAGGGTCAGGCGTCCGTAGTAACCAGCGTTGTTGTACCAGTTGGTGAAATATTGTTCAGTTTCTCCGAAAAGAAAGGCGCCGACAAATCCTCCAAGCATGAAGAGCATACCGTCGATCTTGCCCGTAGAGGCGGATGCAAGCGAAGTGGTGGGACAGAAGCCGCCAATGATGAAGCCGACGCCCATGATCAGTCCGCCGAGGACGCCCGACCAGATATAGGTCGTGTTGACCCAGACCTGACTGAAATCGAGGATGCCGAGGCCAACCGCGCCGAAGAGCAGGACCATCGCAGTGACAATTGCGGTGAACATGACCTTGAGCACAGTTAATTCGGTAAAGTAGAACTGCGCGGCGAGTTTGCGTGAATCGCCGAAGCCCGACATCTCAAGGGTAAAGCCAAAGGCAAAGCCAACCAGACCGAAGATTAGATACGTCCACGGGTTGGCGGCGCTGACTGCGATAAGGGATGGGATGGGAAAGTTCATTTTATTGCTCCGTTAATTCCATAACTTCCGTACGAAATAAGCCAGCCCATACGCGCCGCCAAATATGGCGAACATGACCAGCCACGAGCCGGCAGAGAGGGTTGTTCCGCCCGTCAGCGCCTGTCCTGATGTGCAACCACGCGCCATGCGTGCGCCATAAAGGAAGATAACTCCGCCGAGAAATGCCATCAGCCAGCGGGTGCGGTTCGTGATGTTGGGACCTTTGGTGGTCATGAATTTCAGGCGTCCGTTGAATGCGCCCGAAGTGAAGCCGCCAAGCAATGCGCCGAAGAAGACAGGCACGATCCAATCATCCATTGGGTTTTTATCGCCGCCCGCCATTTTCAATAAATAGGGGTTGTTATCCACATGGGAGGGGGAGATGGTGTCCACGATCAACGCGTCAATGCGGCTGGTGGCGCCTGATGAGCCAAGACCATTTCCCGTAAAGAGCAGTGCAAGGAACAGAATAATTCCGAGGATCATTCCGCCAAAATATGGATGCACATAAGGTCTTTCAGGACGGTTGAGTATTGATCTTTTTGTTTGAGTAGTCATTTGATACTCCTATTGATAAATACAAAGTTTTAGATAACATGCAGATTTACGCGGATTTGGGTTGTGTTGTTTAAAGCGCCCAATCAAATCATCCTTGTTTTTCATGGATTTCCACCTCTTCATAACCCGTCACCATGGCGCGCATTGCTTCGAGCGGAGTGGCACCCGTGGTGGTCATGTAGACGTGAACGAGGATAAATGTACCGAACAACCAGGCAACGAGGGAGTGGAATGGAGCAAGGAGGGGAAGCCCGCCCGCGATGTTCGGGAATATTTGCACAGCCCACATCAATGCACCGGTGATGATCTGAAGCGGCAGTAACACATTCAGGATCATGAAGTAGGTCATCTTCTGAATGGGGTTCATGCGGCTGGTTGGCAATTTCTCGAACGGATGTCCTTCACCTTTGAAGATGCCAGAAATGTAATACTTTGCTTGAATGATCGCATCATCGAAGAAACCATACGGGTGTGGGATGAATTCCTGAATGCGCGCGGTGACGAGGTGATAGAAGAGCGAGAACACTGCATTGAGTACAAGGATGACTGCAATGACGTTATGGATGATCACCATGCCAGGGAAGGAGAATGCACCGAAGATATCGGGTCTGTGGATGATCAAACCTGTCAGGAGCAGGATGACGATGGATGCTGTTTGCAGCCAATGCCAGAAGCGTCGATAGGGTTCATACATGTAAATGCGCTCTGTTTTTCCATGAGTCTTTGGCTGTTTTCTTGCTGAAAAATATCTCAGCGTTCCGTGACCCAACACTCCCAAAAGTGAGCCTGCAAATATCAACGCTCCGAACCAGTCAATCCAACCTACCCGACTGGCACCGAAGACGTACAACCCGTCTTTGGCGGGAACAGGCTGATAGTACAAGGCGCCGTTTTGGTCTGTGACAAATTCCCCTGAGCCGCTCACGTTGTTTTCCGCATCAAATACAGGAGTGACCGGGGCGTGATCTGTCAGTTTAATGGATTGTGTCATGCGCGAGCCTTCGTTGTGACAGGCTTTGCAGTCGTTGACCGCGTTCTCACCTTTGGCGACATTGTGGTTGATGCTGTACGGCTGAACCATGCCTTCGATGCGTGGATTGTTCAATCCCAACGCAGTCAATTTGGCTTTGACCGCAGCTTCCTTGGCGGGTAGGTCAAGGATAAGTTCTGCGCTGCTGATTTTTCTGTCACTGTTTGAATCGAACACTGCGACGATGTCGTTTGCATAATTTCCATGATCCAGAAATGCGGCTTCGAGGTCTGTCAGGCGTACAGGGCGTTTGCTGCCGTTGGCGTCATCATAGACCCAATAGAAGGAGGTGATCAGGTTGTACGGCGCGAGTAATGTATTGCCGTCAATGTTCGTACGGTTGAGCAGAACAGGTTCATAACCCGAAACGAGAGAAGTCACCTGGTTGGGAGTGCCTTCCACGCCGCGACACTCGGTGGATGCCCCGCCTCTGGCTGTTACTACAGTCCAGTCATAAGTCTGAATGGCAGGTGCATACATCTGCGGGATGTGGCAGGTTTCGCAGGCAACAGATTCCATGTGTGTGTCCGTGTAGGGCAGCCAGTCTGTGTGGCTTTCATTGGCGTCGTGGCAGTTTTCGCAACGACGCATGGTGGCTTTATATTCGGGCGCAACAGTGAATTGCGCACTTTCACCACGGGCAAAATTGTGATCTGGTCTTTCAAGATATTCGCCAATTTCCAAAGAACGGGGATCGTATATAAGGTGATCGGGGTTGTCACTTTGGATCTCGCTCAGGTGTGAGGGGTTGTTCAATGCATAGTGACAATCGGTACATTCCAACTGTCGTTCTGCATGGACATCCCATGAGCGGTCGAGCTCTTCCTTATTGGTCAGGTTTACGCCAGATTGGTTGATACGCTGTCCGCTGACAACCTGGCCTGTGGTGGCGGTTTGCGGATAGTCAAGGTCACATTGGTTGATGGTGAGCGGGTCGCCTGCGTTGGGGTGAACCTCACCGTGGCAGGTCGCACAGTTTGCATTGGTGGGGTCTTGAATGGCAAGCAATTCGCTCTTGAGTTCGCCGCCTTCATTGAATGCTTCCGTGTTCCACGCCCAGCCGTCTGTAGTTTTGCTTACGATGTTCATGTCAGTCAATGTGGCGGTGTTGGCATTGCCAAAATCACCAGTGTGAATCGCTTCTGCACGGGCGGCAGTATTGGGGGTTTCAAGATGGCAGAGGAAACAATTCATTTCCATCGTGCCTGATTTTTCCCAATCCCAAACGGATGATGTTCCGTCTTCATTCAAAATCACAGTTTCGGGGTTTTCTGTATCGGCATTTAAGGTGATGAGGAGTGCACCATTACGGGAGGTGGTGGCTGGTCCGCCGCCGACGACTCGTTCGCCGTTCAGGATCAGCCACTCAGCAGTGGAGAGATCGAGACGTTCATCGCCGTTTTGCGAGAGGTAGCGATAGGTGAGCGGGTCCCATTTACCAAAGAGTCCGTTGCTGGAGCTCAGGTCTTTGGTTTCTTCGTAATCAGAAAGACCAAGGTCAGAGTGGAAGGCGTGGCTTTGGATAAAATTCGTGTCGTGGCATTGCCCGCAGGTTTGCATGGTGGAGACCGCGCCATTGCTTTCGAGGACGTTCACGCCGTCAGCATCGAGCAAGATAAAGTTCGGGTGCAGGACAGAGGCTTGGCATACCGGAGCAGGTTCGGGCGAGGCGAGAGCGGTTCCAATTCCAATGGCAAGAGCCAGGATGAGAAGTCCAGCAAGTGAGAGGAGTGTGTATCGTTTCATGGTTATTTTCTTCCGCCCCATTCGATGGGATCGCCAACATAGCCCAGTGCAGCCCAATCCAGACGTCCATTTTCGCCGTGACAGGCGTCACATTGCAGGGCTTGGTCGGCAGATTGCACCATGTGTGTGGTAGGCCAGTACATGTAGGTTTCAGTGAAGCCGTATTCTCCGCTGTAGGGCAAGCCCATTTTTTTCTCCGAAAGTTCAAATGCATTGTTCCAGTCGAAGGTCGTCCAGTAGCCGTTTTCACCCGAAGTGACAGGGGCGAGCAAGTAGTTGTTTTTTACATCATATGGCTGGTTGGCGATATGCACTTTGAAGGGAAATATCTTTGCTCTTTTATCCTGGATGTTTCCCGCAGGTTTGTTGATATAGGTGATGCCATCCTTACCAAGCGGGTCACCGAGGAGGTAGCGGTACTCATTGTCCCCGTTAAACCACAGGTAGGTGGGTGCAAAGTTTTTATCGTAAGTGAATTCACCTTTGATCTTTAGATATGTGAAGTGATCATCCTCACGTCCTTCATCGCCCGATTTTGACCAGTCCCAATAGGTTTTTGTGGGATCTTCAAGGGCTATGGTGGGGATGTGACAGGTTTGGCAGGCAACCGCAGAAAGATGGGTGTTGAGGCGTTCATCTTCATGCTTTTGATCCACGTGACATTGCTCACAAGAAACCTGTTCCTGTGGGTCGATTGTGTAATTGTCTGCAAGCATCCGTCCCAGAACCTGGTGGTTTTCGGTCCAATGGCAGTCAACACATTGCATGTTAACTTCGCCGCCCATGTGAACATCAAGGGATTGATCGGGGAAGTAAAGGCTTTCGTCGAGGTCTCCGTGTTTGACTCCATTACCACCGCCGCCGTCGAAGTGGCATTTTCCACAATTGTCACGAGTGGGCACACGGACAGATTGTGCTGCGGCAAGCAGATTGGTGCCTTCGGCTGGGTTTCCAAAGGTGCCTTTGGAGTAGATACCGACATCTGCATGGCAGGCGAGACAATCCACGTTCTCTTCACTTGCAAGAGCTGATTCGGGACCTTCGTCCCAACCATAACCTGCATGACAGTTCATGCAGGTTTTTTCGTTACCCTGCGAACTGATGCAGAAATTGTTTATTTGGTTGATCTTGCCAATGGTTACATCTTCATCGCGCCAGGGGACATCAAAGGCTTTCGATTCCCATGTCCAGTGGGTGGTTTTCATGAATTCGGTTGCGGTCTCTTCATGACATTCGAGACAGGCGCGGGTCACGTCCTGTCCTGTTTTAAAGTCGCCTTTGACGATGTCTTTATGATCCACATGAACTGGCTTGGTGGGGATGTACGCCGCGGGGTCGTTCTTTGATTGGGCGCTCGGGAGGAAATAAAGGACAGGGACGAGGATCAGCAATAAAATACCGATCAGTCCAATTGTCCAAAGCGGAAAACGTTTCTTCGTCATACATGCTCCTATGGAATTTCGTTAACCAGGTTCGCTTGATAAGTGAGCCGTTCGCGCATGACGTTTCGCAAAAGGTCAAGCGCCTGGATTAATCTTGGGTCTGACAGATGATAGATGATGACCGTGCCTGCCCGGATGGTGTGAACAAGCCCGCGTTCTCGCAGCACCTTGAGATGCCGTGACATGGTAGGTTGACTGATGCCCAATTCGGTGGATAGGTCTGTGACGTTAAGGGGCTTCTCGTTCAACGCGTAAAGAATTAGCAGGCGATTTGGGTCTGAGAGTGCGGCACAAAAATTTGCTTCGAGTTGGGTGATTTCTTGTTGGAGATTTGGGGTGACCATATTTTACCTATATTCGCATAAACGCATATTTGCATTTCGATGATACCCTTGTGACGATTTGTACAATAGTGTTTGGTATCATATTAATTTATGATTAATGTCATGTGCCAAAATAGACCATCTTTGTCTTGATACCCCAGTAAATAATCAAAATAACCTATATTTCGATGGTGTTTATTTCCACTCCTTACACCTAATCATTTACTCTCTCAGTGATGTGGAAATATCAATGTATCCACCTTGTGATCAGAGATCCCCCCAGAATTCTTCTGGTGCTACGGGTGAGTTTATAAATAAGCAAAATCCTTATTAATTATCTTTTAGTATAAGTAATGCTTTTCTATAAGTAAAGCTAATAATAGAATGTTATAAAAGTCACTTGTTTGCATAAGGAAATAGAATACAATTTGTGAAATAGAACACAAACTGTGAGGTCACATTGTCTAAATTTAAATTAGCATTCCTGATGACCGTTGCGCTGTTCATTCTTTCAGCCTGTGCAACCAAGCCTCCCACCGAGGCTCCCATTGAGACACTCCCAACCACCACCGCAGAGGAAACTCCTGAAGCGGTGGTTTCTGCCGTCCCTGATACTGAATGTGTGAGCTGTCACACAGACAAGCAGCGCCTGATCGATACTGCCGCCCTAGTTGTGGAGGCGGAAGGTGAATCAAAAGGCGTTGGCTGAGGGGGCGAAGTGGCTCCGTTGGAGCCATGGGAGAAAGCACTGGTCGACGCAGGTACATTCCTGACGACTACGCACGGTCAAATTGCCTGTACTGAATGTCATGGCGGCGCTGAATCGTCTGACAAGGCAGTTGCACATGATGGGTTGGTTGCCAGCCCAAGTTCTGAGCCTGAAAAATACTGCGGTGGTGATTGTCATGGCGACGTGACAGCCACCTATGAGTTTGCTCTTCACTCAACCCAGCAGGGATACTGGACTGCACTCAATACGCGCGGTGGTGAAGTTCCTGAAAATCATCCCGCTCTTGAAGAAATGTTCGGGAATCACTGCGCCACCTGCCATACAACCTGCGGTGAGTGCCATGTCAGCCAGCCCAAGAATGTGGGCGGTGGTCTATTTACCGGACATGTGTTTGAAGCGACCCCGCCCATGACCCGTTCCTGCACAGCCTGCCACGGCAGCCGTGTGGGTAATGAATTCCTCGGTAAGAACGAAGGCATTCCTGGCGATGTGCACTTCCGCGAGGCACGCATGAGTTGCGTCAAGTGTCATGCCGGCGCTGAACTGCACGGCACAGCCACTGATATGGAAACCGCTGAAGCCAACCGATACTCTGGTATGGAAGCGCCAAAGTGCGTGGACTGTCATATAACTGCTGCGCCTGGTGGTGACAATAACCCGATGCATCAGGTTCACGGCGATAAACTTTCCTGCCAGGTTTGCCACTCGGTCACCTACACCAGCTGCGACAATTGCCATGTGGCGGTCAGCGAAACCAGCGGCAATCCGTTCTTCGAGACCGATGCCACCTACCAGACATTCATGATCGGGCGTAACCCGCTCCAGAACGACGAACGCCCCTACGCTTTTGTACCTGTGCGCCATGTACCAGTAGACCCGAATGCGTACGAATTTTATGGTGAGAACCTGCTGCCAAATTTCGATGCGCTGCCCACCTGGGTTTACTCCACGCCGCATAATATCCAAAAGAATACACCCCAAAATGCGTCTTGTGAGTCATGCCATAGTGAGGATGTAAAGATCTTCCTGACCGCCGACAAGGTGAAACCCGCAGAGTTGGCTGCCAACGCTTTGGTTATCTTGGAAGACTTGCCGCCATTGGTTGATATCGAACAGGTGCTCAGTGCGCCCAACACCCCGGCAAGCCACGCGGAGCATGTCTCAAATTCATGTACTGCCTGCCACAGCACCGGTATCCGCAACTCACCCATCAGCCCGGAAGACCATGTCGCCTACAAGGATGATAACTGTCTGGGTTGCCACAAGATGGAAAAATAAAAAAGTGAACAACGTCCTGTGGACGAGGTCATGCCAGCCTGCAGGACGATTTAAAAATTAAGTTTCTAATTAAACCAAGGAGAGTCACCATGTCTAAGAAAGTGCAAGTATTGTTTGGACTTCTGATCGTGTTTAGCATGATCTTGAGCGCCTGTGCGCCTGCCGCTGAACCGGTTGTGGAAGCGGAAGTCACCGAAGCCCCGGTTGTAGAAATGACTGAAGCCCCCGTCGTTGTAACCGAAGCCCCCGTTGTTGAAACAGGACCCGATGCCCAGGCGTTGTTTAACGAACTTGTTAACAGCCTGCCCGCCGACAAGGGTTATGGGACTGTGAAGCCCGCCTCCCTCAGCGAAGAACTTGTTGATAAGGCACCATTCATTCTTGATGTACGCGAAGCCGCTGAAATTGAAACAGCCGGATTTATCGAAGGCTCGGTCAATATACCGGTACGCGATGTCCTCAACAATCTGGATAAACTCCCCGGTCTTGATGAACCCATCGTTGTTACCTGTGCTTCCGGTCATCGCGGTGGCTTTATCATGGCTTCCCTCAAATTGTTGGGCTATACCAATGTCCGCAATTTGGCGGGTGGCGTGAACGGCTGGTTAAAAGCTGAATTTCCAGTTGTCACTGGCTCCATGCCTGAGGCTCCTGCTGTTCTTAACAGCGCAGCAATTGTCGAAGACCAGGCTCTGTTTGAAATGCTCAATGGTTTTGTCTCCACTTTACCGGAGGGTTTCCTCTCCATCAAGAATGACAAACTTTCTGAAGAACTGGTGGATGCTGCTCCTGTCATGATCGATGTGCGCACTGCCGGAGAAGTAAGCAAAGACGGTATCATCGAAGGCTCAGTCAATGTCCCCATGCAGGATGTTTTCTCCAATCTGGATAAACTGCCTGCCAAGGATGAACGCTTTGTTATCTACTGCGCTTCTGGTCATCGTGGATCCATCGTGACCATGGGCTTGCACTTGATGGGATATACCGATGTCATTAACTTGAACGGTGGCTTTAATGGCTGGAAGACTGCCGGATTACCAGTTGTGGGTCTGGTCAGTGAGATGGCTGAATTACTCGCCACCCTGCCGTCTGATGCCGGTTTCTACAGCATCAAGTCTGACAAGCTCAATGAGATGATGGTTGAGACTCCTCCTTTCATTGTGGACGTGCGTGAACCTGCTGAAATCGAAACCGCTGGCTACATTGCTGGTGCGGTCAACATCCCGATCCGCGATCTGCTCAAGAATCTCGATAAACTTCCTGCGCAGGATGAAAAGATCGTTATCACCTGTGCATCCGGTCACCGCGGCTCGCTTGGCATGATGGCGCTCCGTTTGCTTGGATATACCGATGTCGTCAACCTTAACGGCGGTATGAATGGCTGGCTCAAAGCTGAATTCCCAGTTGAAATGGGCGCTCCTGCCGCGCCAACTGCCGGTACTGCTCCCACAGTGGATGAAGGTAAACTTGCCGCCCTCGATGCCTACCTCAGTGGACTTCCCGAAGGCTTTGGCGCGATTAAATCCCCCGATTTCAACACCGAACTAGTCGGCGGAACAGTTCCCTTTATTCTTGATGTTCGCAGCCAGGAAGAATGGGATGCCAACGGTCACATTGATGGTGCAGTTTTGGTTCCTGTCATCGAAGTGCCTGCCAACCTCGCTCTACTTCCCGCTGACAAGGCTGCTCCCATCATGGTTTTGTGTGCCTCGGGTCACCGCGGTGCCATGACCCAGATGTACTTGCAATTCCTGGGCTACACCAGCGTCCGCAATTTGAATGGCGGCATGAATGGTTGGATCGCCTCCGAACTGCCTGTCGTGAAATAGTATTAAATTGAGACTGTCCGCGAGGCACCCTCGCGGGCAGTTTTTCGAGTATTTCCTAATTCATCAAAAATCATTGACGTTTATCACTGGTCACAACTATGAAAACCGCTTATCATTTTCCTGTAAATACATCAGACGTCCTTATGATGGAGAGGAAAATGATCGAATTATCTACGATGCGCGTGTTTGTTGTCGCTGCCGAAGAGAAAAACTTCAGCCAGGCGGCGCGCCGGTTGAATATGTCCCAATCAGCTGTCAGCCAGAATATTCAGACAATGGAACAAGCCTATAACGTGGAGTTATTCCAACGGCATGGGCGGTCAGTTACATTGAGCGAGATGGGAGAGGCCCTTCTCCCCATGGTTAGAGACGTATTGCGCTCAGCACGCCTGATGGAAGAAAGTATACAGGATATTAAAAAAGAGATTGGCGGGGATCTATTGATCGGCTGCTCAACATCTGCCGGAAAATATTTGATGCCTGCCCTGCTTTCCATGTTCCAATCGAGTTATCCTGCTGTCCATCCGAGAGTCAAAATAATGGGCCGCGAAGGCGTTTACGACCGTTTGCTTAATCAAGTCATTCCCTTTGGTGTTTCCAGTAAACATTTTGATCATCGCGACCTGGAATGTATACCACTTTTTGAAGACCGGATTTTTTTAATCGTGCCTTCCACCCATCCCTGGGCAGCGTATGGAAAAGCCATGCCTGACGACCTGCTTGATCAAAAGTTGATCATGCGTGAGGAGATCTCAGGAACATGTGAAACTGTCATGGAAGGACTCAAGTCTTACAGTATCACGCCTGATATGCTCAATGTAACCATGGAACTTGGGAACGCAGAAGCGATAGAAATGGCGGTGGAACGAGGCGTGGGTATTGCCTTTGTTTCGGAAATGGTTGCGGCAAGGGGACTTGCCTTTGGGCGGGTTAAAAAGGTTGATTTGCAGGGAATGGATCTACACCGCACCGTGCACATGGCAAGAAACGTTCATTTTCCGTTTACACGCGCCCAGAGTTTGTTTTGGGATTTTGCAAAGTCACAGTATGCCAGACTCAATACCGAGATCTGGGACAGCCTGGTGAATTTTGCTGAAATTTCCTGAAAAGAAACTGGAAATGCCCCAACCCTTATAAGTTATTAAAAACCGATTTTTGCACAGAATATATGATGACATTCAATTGAATTGAAAATGATAGGTTGCACTTGCCCCTTATTAGGCTTGTCAGTACCCTTTAATTTCTGTAAGGATTTCTTATATTTGGAGAATGTGATATGACCAAAGTACACCCCAAACTCAAGAGTGGTCTTGTATTGCTGGCATCGGCAATTACCATCATGCTGTTTGCTCTTCTGGCTCTCAGCCCAAGCCAGGAAGTAAAGGCAAATGCGCCAGCTCAATCAGCTGATACTTGTAAATCCTGTCACGAGGATCATTTCGATCTCTGGACTATCAGCCAACACGGTTCCGTACCGATAGATTGCGAGAGCTGCCATAACCTGACAGGCGGCGAAGGTTCCCACCCTGAATTGCCCTATTCAGTCGAAAGCCAGGCGCTGACCTGTGATACCTGCCACGCAGATAAATCGAAGGAATGGGTATCCAGTCGTCACGGAGAGATAGCACTCGGCTGTGCCACCTGCCACGAGCCACATTCCCAACAACAAAAAGTGTTGGATGATAACCAGTTGATCTGCGCGAACTGCCACAAGGCTCAGTTCGAGGCTGCTCACGAATCTACCCATATGGCAGCTGGACTAAGCTGTGAAAACTGTCACCTTGGCGAAGACAGCGGGCATACCTTCAAAGCCACCATTGCATCCTGCGAATCCTGCCATTCCGACATCCACGAAGCCAGCCAGCTGATCGCCGCCGGTGTGGTCGTGGAACCGGTTGCCACTGAACCTGCTGAGACCTCAGCCGAGGCAACCGCTGAACCAGTGGCGGTGGAAGAAACCCCCGCTGTGGAAGAGGTTGTCGCAGAATCAGAAGCCCCTGAAAAAGGCGGCATCAACCTCCCGTCCTGGTTATTACTACTTGCCGGTTTGTTGATTGGCGGCATTGGCGCCTGGGTAATCTTCGGACAAGATCCCGGCACCCCGACTCCGGAAGAATAACTTTAGAGATTGATCATGGACTGGCTTTGTGCCAATCCCCTGGAGGTCTGAATGAAAAATCAAAATGAAACTCCTGCCGAACAGGGAGAACAAAAAATCGCCCGTCGCGACTTGTTAAAAGTGGGCGGGGCGTTGCTGGGAGCGGCTGGGCTGGCTCAGTTCTTCAGCCTGAACTCGCTGGCTGTGCGCAGCAAATCTGACAGCCACGAGAGTGATGGTCCCAAGTGGGGCATGTTGGTAGACATCAACAAGTGTATCGGTTGTAACTATTGCACTTATGCCTGTCAGGCTGTTAATAATCTGGCAGATGACATGCTCTACAACGTGGTTACCACCGAGACCACGCAATCAGGCGAAGAGTATTTCCTATCCCGCCCATGTATGCAGTGCGAAGAAGCCCCATGTGTCCACGTCTGCCCGGTTGGAGCCACTTATTACCGCCCTGATGGTATTGTGGCGATGGATTACACTCTTTGCATTGGCTGCCGTTATTGCCAGGTGGCTTGCCCGTATGGCGCGCGGGTCTTTAACTGGAAAAACCCGATCGAAACCAGCAGCAAAGCCCCTGATTTCGGCTTTCAGGAAGTGGATAACCGTCCGCGCGGCGTGGTTGAAAAATGCCACTTCTGCTCGCATCGTATTGATTACGGTGTGGAACGTGGATTTGTTCCCGGTGTGGATACTGCTGCCACCCCTGCTTGTGTTGTTGCCTGCCCAACCGGTGCACGCGTTTTTGGCGACTTGAATGACGCCGCCAGCCCCATCTCGATGGCACAAACTGAAGCGAGTGTTACCCTGCGTCTGCGTGAAGACCTAAGTACCGAGCCGCGTGTGTATTACATCCCGCCGGTTGCAGAGTCAAAGACACCCTTTGGCCAAAACGTGGAGGGTTAACCCATGATTTCCAATATTCAATGCCCAACTGTCCGCATTGGTAAAAGGTCCTTCATTGTTTTTCCCTACTGGATCAGTCTGTTGATCATTGGTATCCTGTTTGGATTGGTGGGAGCGTTCACCGTTCTGCGTGATGGTTTACACGTGACCGGCCTATCCAATGCAATACCCTGGGGATTGTGGATCTCTGTTGACCTCTCTGCCATTGCCATGGGCGGAAGCGCCTTCGTCTTTGGTGTGATTGTCTATATCCTGCGTATCAAACGCTTTGAAGTCATCGGCAAACTTGCCGTTCTGCTGGGCTTTCTTGGCTATTCCACTGCGGGAATGGTGTTGCTGTTTGACCTTGGCCAACCGCTACGGTTCTGGCATCCCATTGTCTTTTGGCAGCCTCACTCCCTGCTGTGGGAAGTGACCATGTGCGTGGTTTTGTACCTGAGTGTACTAATGGCTGAAGTTCTGCCGATTGTGCTCGAGCATTCAGTTTTTCACTCGCATCCCTGGCTGGCCCGCTTCCCAATTCTTGGCAGTTTCATTAAGTTTATGCATAAGCTTTCGCATTGGCTTCACAGCGCAAGTCCGATCCTGGCTGTTGCTGGCCTGACCCTCTCCTTGCTTCATCAGGCATCACTTGGTGCAACTTATTCAGTACTCGCCGGGCGCGGTATCTGGTTCAACCAGAGTGCTCCGGTGCAGTTCGTGTTCTCTGCCATGAGCGGTGGTATTGCCTTGCTTTTCCTGTCTAGTGTGTTTGTTTTCCGGGTCATGCGCCCGGGACAGGTCAGTGATGGGGCCCTTCTGGATATTGCACGCCTCTCCGGCGGGATTACCCTGCTGCTGACCTACCTCCGCATTTGGGACTGGGCTGTGACCAACTATTACAGTTTCAATCGTGAGATTGCCCTGCAAACCGAAGTGCTGGATACCATCTCTCCCTATAGTCTGACGTTTTGGTTGGGGCAGGCATTGCTTCCGATCATCGCCGGCTCTGTGATGATGGCGGCCAAAAAAGTGAACTTCCGTATCCTGATGGCGGTGTCAATCTTCCCGATCATTGCCGCGATCCTCACCCGCTGGAATTATAATTTTGCTGGCTTGATCGCATCGATCTCGTATGATCCCTTCACCCCGGGAGTTATCCTCAATTCTTACACCCCAACCTGGGTTGAATTCTCGGTGGCTACCCTGGTGCTTAGCTACTGGCTGTTGATGTTCAGCCTGGCGGCGCGCTACCTGCCATTTCAATCCATGAAGGAACATCACTAGAGTTAGCTTATAAACGTAAAAAAACAGACACCCAATTCAAGGTGTCTGTTTTTTTTATCATTCCATGTTGAAGTCGTTTGCTAAATGATACTTCAACTGTGCCAGGGTAGGTCTTTTAACCTTCGATTATTCCACCAGGCGGGATAACCCAAAAGTCATTTTCGGCTCGCGACAGATCCACAGCCACTTCCAATAACCGCCTAACATAACCATCCGAGCCGCTAATTTCATCGTAGGTCATGTTCCAGCGTTTGGCGTACTCGGCCACCTCCATGGCTCTTTCGCGATATATTGCCAAATCCTCCTCAGAATGACCGACGAGGGCGATACGTTTGTAATTTCGGTATTGTTGGTCCATGACCCAGTCTGCGGTCTCCTGCCCGAATTTTTCAACGTGTTTTTTGTATTCCTTAAATGGGTCAGAACCAGCTTCCAGCCATCCTCCGGTCAGGTAATATGTGCCAGGGTGGGTATTGAACTCGGTACGATAAGCCGCATTTGAACCGAGAAAGATGGCAATACAGTCTTCAGTCTTCGGCATTAGCAGGGTGTGGATCCCTGAGTGAATATCTTTCAATCCGTTGCCGCATATTCCATATCCCAGTACGATAAGGCTGGGAGTTGTGAGGGTGTCAATTTCGCCTTGTATCGTTTTATGTAAATGCCTGGGGCGCGCGTGCAAACCGTAATCCATAAAGGTGATGCGGTCCTTCCACTCAGATGGGATGTGGCGGGAGATCAAAGACTCAAAGATACGGCAGGCGATAAAAACGACAGGGAGGTCTGTCATTTATTTTTTCTCACGTTCTTCCGCCGCAAGCAAAATATTTTCGATCAATGCCAGGGCTTCGGGTTGAAGCGGTTTGGGTTGGTGTGTTTCCAGGATCCTCTGCACTTTGGCGTTCACCACTTCTTCTGTCGCAAGTCCGCCTTTTCGAGACCAGACATTGTATGGGTCGCGATCCAAGATCGTGGGAACCCATGCTTCTTTGCGGCATAGCGCGGCAGATTTGGACTGGCTGAGGAACAACCCGCCAGGACCTACCTTTTCGATCAGGTCAAGCATGATGGTTTCAGGGTTGACCTGAATGCCGCGCATCACACGCGCAGCCATGCCGATGATCTCATCCACAAGAACGAGGTAGGACAACGAACCGATGTCGGCACAATCGAGAAAGCCCACATCATGGACGAGCGAGGCACCGCTTAAAGCAGAGAGCATAACTTGAAGTGCCGCTTCTGTTCCAGCCTGGGCATCCACCCGCTTGGCTTCAGAGGCGCCTGCTGTTCCCATGAATGGAATGCCTAGATAGCGGGCAATGTCAACTGCAGCAGCACTGTGCAGGCTGGCTTCGGGCGAGCCGTATGCGGGGCGAGCAGTCCGCAAGTCCATCATGGAGGGCAGGCCGCCAATCGCCATTGCAGCGCCCGGTACATGTGTTTGGACAACGGTCAAAGCCGCAAGGGCACTAGCCAGATGAATCACGAGAGCAGCTGCTCCGGTAAAGGGGGATTCCAAGCCAACCGTGGGACCGCCCAAGCAAATCGATGGTATGCCGCCTTCCGCTGCTTGCATAAGGGTGGCGAGTGCTGAGTTTGCAATTTTAAATGGAGACTCGTAGGTGGTGAAGAGGGCAAAGATCGGCTTTTCACGCAGGGTAGTTACGTTTCCAGCTGCTGCTGCCGCCATCTGGTAGATATCGGTAAATGTGGCTGGGGTGTTTGCCCATGCTATGATCGGTTTGGATGAATTTGCCAATTCTTCTGCAAATTCATAGACCGGGGAAAGCACGGGGGTTACATTGTCGAAAAGACTCAAGCCCATGATGTAATCAATATTTGGCAGGGCATCGCACACTCTGGCGGTCATGCCTGCGTCGCCGCGTTGAGCTTTGCGGCGTTCACCGGTGGCTGGATCCATGAAGTAGGTGCAGGTGGGTCCCGGTCCAAAATGCACACGGTTATTGGCAACCTGCATTTTATTTTTATCGTCTCTTCCCCAAACCGTGAACTCGTGCGGTGTGGATGCAATTGCCTGTTTGACCAGATCGGATGGAATTCGTACAATTTTATCGTTGACTGTTGCGCCTTTGGATGCAAGCAGGTCGCAGGCGGCATGGTTGTGCAGTTGAATTCCAACGCGTTCCAGACATTCCAGTGCGGCGTTGAAAATTTCGGCGCACTGGTCGTCTGATAATACGCGGAATTGCGGAGTGTGAAGTTCGAGTGAGTTAGAAATTATCATGAAAGACTCCAAAAATGTAATTGCGAGGAGGCACTTTGCTCTTCGCGCCCAAATGTTACAATATATTAAGTGGGGGGCTGGTGGAAGTGCTGCATAATGACAAGAAATTAGACATGTCCGTAATATTCGCGATGGACGACCACCGCGTAGGCGTAATCCATCAAAGTGCCCCAACTGAAGATGGGGATTCCAATTTCACGCTGCAGGGCGCGTGCAAAGGGTGGGAAGCCAGTACATTCCAGGACCATCGCGCCCATTTTCGGGTGCTGCTTGTAGAAATCTACTGCCACAGTGAGGAATTCTGATTCAGCCTGGGCGTAATCTGCTGCGGGGGGATTCGTTCGCAAACCTTCTGTCCAGAGGTGATCGAATTGCGTGCAGCGCATGTCGTCCATTGCACCGCCGATCACGTAATTTGATCCAATCTTTATCCCCACAGATTCCAGATGATGGTTTGTCACGTATTGGGAGTTTGCCATTAAGATGCCCACAACGCGGTTCGCTCCAATCAACTGCTGTGCCGTCGGCACCTGCAATAGGCTCGACATGAACACCGGGACCTTCACGCTTGATGCTATCTCCCGTTGGAAGTATGCAAAATATCCGCACTCGGCAATAATGGCACGACAGCCTAACTTTTCCAGT
The DNA here is from genome assembly GCA_020047815.1 of Anaerolinea sp. Taxonomy (GTDB): domain Bacteria; phylum Chloroflexota; class Anaerolineae; order Anaerolineales; family Villigracilaceae; genus Villigracilis. Next base: position 22,695 of record JAIFNG010000152.1, on the reverse strand, counting down.
TTCTGCGCGGACTTAATGAGTGGGGGCAAACACATGATCTTGTTGGGATCCACCACCAGTTTTTTTATGTCCACGCCGTTGACGATCTCATATTGAATCGGAAATGGATAGCCGCTGGCGTTGCGGACATCGCCGGGAAAGCCAGGATATACATCGTCCAGCAGGATCACGCCCAGCCCCATGCCGTAGGCTTGTTGGCCGGGGCGCGCTTCAATTCGTTGAATGTTCGAGTCTCTCAAGGCAATTCTCCATGCAATATTTTGTTCAGGTGTGCGGCGCTAATATTCCCGCCGGACACCACGCAAACCAATTTTTTGTTTTCATTCATCCTCAAAGCAGCCGCCAACGCAACCGCCCCTGCGCCTTCGACAATGATGTGGTGACGTTCTGCCAGTAATCGGATGGCTTTGGCAACCTGAGTCAGTTCTACCACGCGCGAGCCAGCCAGCAGTTTGCCTGCCAGACCCCACATTTGCGGGAAAATAAAAGGTGCACCCATGCCAGACACGAAACTGGATCGATATGGAACTTCCATCATTTTTCCTGCTGCCAGCGATTCCGTAAGCGGGATGGCGGTCGCAATTTCAACGGCCTCAACACTTGCTCCAGAAGATTTCGAACTGCGAAGTGAAGAGGCAATGCCGCAGCTTAAGCCCCCGCCGCCGTAAGGGACGAGGATGGTATCCGCATCAGGCAGGTCTTCCATTATCTCGAATCCAATTGTGCCGTTACCAGCCATGACCGCTTCGTCTGCAAATGGATGGATCAGCAACCCTTTCATCTCCGGGTGCTTACTCTCTTTTTGAATGGACTGATATTCTGAAAACGGCACATTTATGATCTCTGCACCCAGACTTTGTATGGCTTGAACTTTTACCTCTGGCGCATTATCAGGGACAACGACAGTGCAGGCAATGTTGAGTTTTCGCGCGTACCATGCCAAAGCTTGTCCCATATTTCCGGCGGATGCTGTCCACACGCCATTTTTAAGTTTGGATGGATCGGCTGAAAGCAGGGCATTCCCCGCGCCGCGTACTTTAAATGAACCCGTGGGTTGGAGGTTTTCGAGTTTAAGATAGATTTCAGGTATCGTGTCGACTTCAGTCTCACCAAATTGACAAAAGTCGTGCCTGCAGGATTCAAAACGGATTAAAGGTGTGTTAAGGATCGTTCCTGCCAGACGTTTTCGGGCAGATAGAATGGATTCGTGGGAGGGGATGGAAAGCAGGGACATGTTTGATAAATAATCCAGGTCTGACTGTTTACATTGTGTGGTTAAGCAAGTAAGGTTCCAATGAATCAGTTGGGTTTGAATGATGGAAATAAAATGAAAACCTGGTCATGTCTTTATTTCTCTATTGATGCAAATTTTTCGCGGCGATAAAAGACAGGCCTTGTTCGGTCAATGCGCGGGCGGTGATATTCATTGAATCAAACTTATCCAAAAAATTCAGACGCAAAGCTTCCCACTCACCCGCAGCAATTATCTCGGATTTCGTGCGGTAATAATCCTGAATTTCAGATGGACGGGTGCGAGCCTTTTCCACCTCGACTTCGCCTCCTTCGTGCTTGGCGGAAATATTTGGGACGGTTTTTGCCAACCTCAAAATTTCGTCGCGTCGGTCATACGGCTGAATAACCAATCCTTTCCATGTTTCAGTGACGTGATGTTCAAAACGAACCTGTGTTTCAAGATTGAGTGCCTTGCGTATTTCAGCGGCGTTCTCAATTGTGCCTGCATGAACCGAATTGCTCCAGTTGAAACCAGCCAACGGAGTGGAGCCGTCAGGACGGACAAAGAGGGCGGCTGTCAATAAAGTCCATAATGCAGCGTAGGGATTGTCATTACCGAGTGTGACGGAAATCTTGAACTCAATATCAATGCCGAGACGGTGAAGCATGTACGCCAGCAATACCGTGCCGTTGTTGACGTTCAAAATCTGCCGTACGCCATAGGTTGTGTAATAGTATAAAAATTCATCCAGCCATTTAAGTGCGTAGTGATTCGGTTCGCCAACACCGCCGTAATAACCGATCAATGTTTCCATGCCACCAAGATGAATGTTGGAGCCGTCTGAGCCGCGTGTATCGAGCTGTTCTACATAACTAGCACCGATGATCTGCATGGCCGCGGCGAAAGCAGGCAAATCACCGTCAAGTTCCTGTTCTTTCATATTGCGGACACGGATGAAACGCCCTGGCATCATTTCGCCGTTTTTGTGTGCACGGAAAGCAATGTCCATCAACCAGGGAAAATACTGGCAGGAACTGATCTCCAGCGTTACCGGGTTTGCTTCATCGAAATTTATTCTTCCGGCGACTTTTTTTCGATAATCTGAAATGCTGCTGAAGGATCGATCCTTGACTTGCTCCTTTAGCCATTGGAGATCCGTCAAATACTCGGGATGGACTTTCCCGATTATTGATTCCAGGTTGGATAATTTTCCAGCTTCCGCTGCTTTGGCATTGATCTCGTCCGGTGTCCCGTATTTTTCGACCACATCCAGAAAATCGGAGAAAATTCGCAGGTCTGTCTTGAAAATTGCAGCATTAATCTGTTCGATATGGTGCGGATCGAGATACAAATGACGCAAAATAGATGTTCGGTCAAATTTTCCTGTCATACGCCACCACATCGATCTCGACAAGAATCCCAAAGAGTTGAGATCCCACTGTTGTGCGGACAGGCTTTGGATCGGGGAAGAAGCGGGTGTAGACCTCATTGAAGCGGGCAAATAAGCTCAGGTCGCTGAGATGCACTGTCGCTTTAACCACATTTTCCATCCCCAATCCTGCTTCATTCAATATGGCTTTTATGTTTTCCAGCGTTTGCGTGGTTTGCTCTTCAATAGTATCGCCGACTACCTGTCGCGATGACGGATGCCATGGACCCATGCCGGCAGTGAAAACAAAATCACCGACGCGTAAGGCTTGCGAATAGGCGCCGCCAGGGGCGGGGGCATTGGTTGTGAGTATCTGTTGTTTAGTCATGTTGCTTTGAACAATAACCGCCCAGGTAAGTGCAAACCTGAACGGTTATCGAAGGAGAGTTATTTCATGAATTAAATTTTTGAAAGTGCCTGGTCGAGGTCAGCGATGATATCTTTCGGGTCTTCAAGGCCAACTGAAAGGCGGATGAGACCATCGTCAATGCCAGCGATATCGCGTTCCTGCTGAGTCATATGTTCGTGTGTGATGGTCCGTGGATGCATACAGATCGTACGGCTGGTTCCAAATGTGACGGCATGGACGATCAAGTCAAAACCATTCATGAGGGTGCGCGCGCTGGGGATACCGCCTTTCGCCACGAAGGAAAGCATTCCGCCGCTTGATTTCATCTGTTTCTGAGACAGGTCATACTGCGGATGTGTTTTCAAGCCGGGATAATTGACAAGGGAAACTTTGGGGTGTGCCGCCAGGTATTCCGCAACCTTTTGTGTGTTGGTGCTGTGGCGATCCATGCGCATGGATAGCGTTTCCAGGTATTGAAGCGTCAACCACGAGTCAAAGGGCTGCATGATCGAGCCGACAAATTCGGTGGTGTTCCAGCGAATGTCTTCTGTCAGGTCTTCCGGGCCGACAATTGCGCCACCCAAGACTGTGGCATTACCTGCCATAAATTTGGTGATGCTTAGAAGGATGATGTCGGCGCCAAAATCCATCGGGCGCTGCAAGGCTGCGGTGGCGGTGGTGTTATCCACCAGCATTGGAACCTTGCGCGCATGGGCAACATCTGCCACGGCTTTGATGTCAGTTACGAAGAGGGTTGGGTTGCTGGGCGTCTCGACCCACACCAAACGGGTCTTACTGTCGATTTGTTTGTCCCATGACTTTGGATCGGCGGGATCTTCCACAAAGTGGAAATTAATGCCGCAGCGTTCGGGGAAGATATTTGTTGCCTGCTTGTATCCTTCTCCAAAGGTGTTCAAACTTGTTACCACGTTATCGCCAGGGCGGGCAATGGTGAAGATCAAGCTAAAAAGTGCCTGCGAGCCTGACCCTGCCGTGACCGCCGCCTCACCGCCTTCAAGCGCGGCAATACGTTGTTCGAGGATGTCGGCGGTGGGAGTCTTGGTTCGGGCGTAGACCGGATATGGAATATGGTCGAAATCTTTGTACGGATACGTCATCGAAGGTACGATGGGCGGTACAAAAGCACGAAAGCGTTCCATGTCTTCGCTCGGGTGAAATCCAGCGTGAAGCGACCGGGTATCGAACCCAAGTTCGTCATTTGGGCGGGGGGGGCGCTGAAAATTAGGGTCAAATTTCCAGGGATCGCGCATAAAAAATTGTTTTTCGTGTTCCTGCATGGCTGAAGAGCCTCCCAAAAAAATTTCCACAGAGATCAGATTATTTTATTCTTCAGATCTTCCGGGGTGAGATGACAATAGATTAGATGGCCGGCGCCCATATCGCGTTTGGATGGTTCTTCCTGCTCGCAAATGGCACCAATTTTAAATGGACAGCGGGTGTTGAACTTGCATCCTGATGGCGGTTTGACCGCACTGGGAACATGCCCACTTAAGCGGATATTGGAGTGAGGCGCGTCTGGGTCAGCGCGGGGGACTGCCGCCAGCAGCGCGGTGGTATACGGATGATTAGGCGGTTGGAATATTGATTCACAGGAGCCAATCTCCATAATATGTCCAAGGTACATCACTGCCACCTCGTCCGCGAAAAACCGAACCGAACTCAGGTCGTGCGAGATCAGGATCATTGTGGTGTTGCGTGTGTTTTGGATTTCCAGCAGCAGGTTCAGCACTGCAGCCTGCACCGAGACGTCCAACGCTGAGACGGGTTCATCGCAGACGACCATGGCCGGATTGGTCGATATGGCGCGGGCAATGCCCACGCGTTGTTTTTCACCACCGCTCAATTGGCGTGGCAGGCGATTGTAATAACTCTCATCCAGTTTGACGGCCTGCAGCAGGCGTTCCACTTCGGCGCGGATCTGGTCAGGCGGCACGGTTCCAAAACGGCGAAGGGAGAATGCAATTTGATCGCCGACACTATAAGACGGGTTGAGAACACCGTTGGGATCCTGGAATACCATTTGCAGGTCGCGGATGGTGTCAATGCCGCGTTTGTTTAAAGGCTTGGAGACATCCACATTCAGGAAGTCGATTTGTCCGCCAAATAGCGGCTCCAACCCAACAATGGCTTTCGCGATTGTGCTTTTGCCGCAACCCGATTCGCCAACGATACCGAGGGTTCGTCCGCGTTTCACCGAAAAACTGACATCATCGGAGGCACGCACGTAACTTCGCTTTTCCATGCCAAATAATCCACCCACAGTTTTGAATGGTACCGGGTAATACACCTTGGCATTCTTGACATTAAGTACATTTTCTTCGGTATTGCCGTTGCGGTCGGGACATGATTCCTTTAGTGGAACCAGATCCTCGGTTTTCCAATTTTCCTTGACTGCAGTCCAGTCCCAGGCACGGAAACAGCGCACTTGATGACCCGGGGAAATCTCCTTGAGATGAGGATGTCCTGCCAGACATTCCGGCTCGGCATGCTGGCAGCGTGGTGCGAAGATACATCCTGCGGGCAGGTTGGCGGGCGAAGGTACACGTCCCTCAATTGGGTGCAGAGTGCGCGTTCCCTTGGGCGCGTCCACGTCCGGCAGACAGCGCATCAAACCCATTGTGTAGGGATGCATGGGGTTGTGGAAAATCTCCCGCGTTGGTGCCAACTCAACAATTTCGCCGGCATACATCACCGCGACCTTATCCGAGACGCGGGCGACTACTCCGAGATTATGACTGATATAGAGTGTGGCCGTGTTATATTTTTTTTGCAATTCGGCGATCAAATCCAGCACTGCCGCTTCGACCGTTACGTCCAGGGCTGTGGTGGGTTCATCCATAATGAGCAGGGATGGATTGTTGAGCATGGCCATGGCAATCAGCACACGCTGCTGCTGTCCACCGGAGAGTTGATGCGGATAGCGCTGCATGACTCCCTCGGCATCGGGCATGTATACTTTCCTGAGTGCCTCGAGCGATTCGGCGAAGGCATCCTTTTGGTTAAAACCGCGGTGGGCGATCAGGCTTTCTGCCAGTTGATCTCGAATTTGCATGGATGGATTGAGCGCAGACATCGGTTCCTGATAGACCATTGAAATATCCGCGCCGCGCAGTTTACGCAAATCAGCCTCGGAGCGATTGCGGAGCTGTTCCCCCTTAAAGAGGATTTCGCCGCTTTTCACTCGCCCGTTGGGTCCGAGGAAGTTGACAATCGAGTATGCTGCCGTGCTTTTACCACAGCCTGACTCACCGACAAGGCCCAAATTTTCGCCGCGATAAATATCGAAAGATACGTCGCGTACGGCGTCGATATCACGTTTGCGGGTTTTGTAAGTAACCGCCAGGTTTTTTACCGAAAGGATTGGAGAGGAGTCATCCATAAGTTTCTCCGACTCCAACGGCAGGAATTGTTGGAGTCCATAATGCTATTGATAGCGCATGCTTTCTTCGCGCAAGCCATCAGCAAACATATTCAAGCCAATGACCAGCGTTACGATTGCCATTGTGGCAGATAGAACGGGCCAGATATTTGCACTCATGCGGCCGTGACCCTCCTGCACCATGCCTCCCCAATCGGGGGTGGGTGGTGGCAGACCGAGTCCCAAAAAGCCGAGTGTGCCGATGTAGAAGGCTGCATAGCCAATGCGCAGTAAAAAGTCCACGATCAAGGGGCCGCGACTATTTGGCAGGATCTCCCGCAGCATGATCATGATGTCACTGTCGCCGCGCAATTTTGCCGCTGCGACGTACTCGCGAGTGCGTATATCCATTGTGAGAGCGCGAACAAGACGGGCAATGCCAGGTGCACCGCCAATGGCAATCGCGATGACTACGTTGAATGGCGATGCTCCAACTGCCGAAATGATAATCATGTAAAGAAGGATGGTCGGGAATGCCATCAGTGCATCAAGAATACGCATGATGAGTTCATCCACCCAGCCTTGATAATATCCTGCGGGCAGACCAAGCGCCAGCCCAATGAGGAATGCCACAAATACAGAAATTGGTCCCAGCGATAAAATGGTGCGGGCCCCATATGCCACACGCGTCCAAACGTCGCGTCCCAGATTATCGGTCCCGAGAACATGTGCTGCCGTGGGCTTTTGGTTGATGTTCTTGTAATCCTGTTCCAGCGGGGAGTAGGTTGTGATAAGCGGGGCAAAAATCGCCACGAACACCCAGGCAAGCACAACGACCAGCCCGATGACTGCGGTGGGAGAGGCAAAGATCAACTCAGCCAGTTCCTGCAATCCTTTCCAGATTCCGCGTAAAGTTAAGACAAATCTGGAGGTGGATTTTGTCATGGAAATATTTTCTGTTGCCATGGCTGATTCCTATGAATAGCGAATGCGCGGATTGACAAGCGAGTAGATCAAATCCGCGATCAATTGGGTTCCGACTGCCAGCAAAATCAACACCATAGCGCCAGCTTCGATGGAGTACACATCCTTAAAAAGGGCTGCGTTGAGGATAAAACTTCCAAGCCCGGGGTACCCAAACACGGATTCGACCACCACCAAGCCGCCAATGAACCAGTTGACATGCAGCATGATGACGGTAATGGGCGCCATCATTGCATTTCTCAGCACATGGCGAGTAACCACCTGGCGGTATGTCAACCCTTTGAGAATGGCTGTGCGGACATAAGGGCTGTTCATCACTTCGACTACACTGGAGCGGGTGATGCGCAGGACATAACCGATTTCAACCAAACTGGCGGTTAACACAGGCAACACCAACAGATTTGGGTTTTTCCAAAGGGCATCTGCTGAGGTAAAGACGGCTGCCCCTGGCAAAACCTTTAACCAGATGGCAAAGACCATGATCAGTAAAATGCCGGTTGCAAAATCGGGGGAACCGGCAGTGATCAAGCCGCCAATTGAAATGATACGATCGATCAATTTTCCTTCGTTCAATCCCGCGATCAAGCCGAGGATGACTGCTGTGGGAATGGATACCACGATTGCCAGTGCTGCCAGGATGAATGAATTGAGAATCCTTCGCCCGATAACTTCGGACACTGGCGCCTGATAACGAAGTGATACCCCCGCATCGCCGCGGATAAGTCCCTTACTGAGGGGGATGTATTCGACGGGAGCGCCAGTACTTTCCACCCAGCCTGAATAGTCCAGTCTATACTCAATATCCTTCGAGCCTTTTACCCATTTGGCGGCACGGTTTGCAGTATCCACTCCCCAGAAATACTCATCACCGTCTTCTCCAGCCTTCCAGGAACTTTCATCCAGGATTTTTTCGGTGTTTCCATCAGCAAGTAGGACCAGTTTGTAGAGTTTGCCTTCCTCCACGGTCCATTGCAGATGTTCACCGTTTGGAGCAACCGCCCACCACTCACGGGCGTTCTTGACCAGTCCCTGCTCGCTGATGATTTGCGCCATCGGCAGACCGATCTCCCCTTTGGCTTGCCAATCCGAGCCAAAGAGCCATGAGATGTAGCGGATGCTTACAGGCCGGGTCAATCCCAACTGCCGCGACATGGATGCTTCCTGTTCAGGGGTGGCATAGGCACCAAGAATGTTGCGGGCGACGTTCCCTGGCGCAATTTCAACGATGGCAAACACAAGCATGGAAACCAGGATCATGGTCAACAGCATGGTGAGCAACCGCCGCACGATATATCTAGCCATTGGCTTCTCCGTTGCTTACGGGGTATGAACAAAAAGCCTGATAGGTTTTCACCACGTCTTGATAAAACCCTGTCAGGCTTATCAAATTTTACTTCTGTTTATCGATCCAGGCTTGTTCGCGTTGGACTACATTATGAATGGCTTTTTGGATTTCGTCTGACAAAGGCTCGGTCTGATGCTTTGCGAGAATATCATCCACCATCTTGGAGGCGCGTTCCTCCATTGATTTGCCTCCGCGCTTCTGCCAGACTGAATAGGGATTCTTGTCAATCAGTTTGGAGTAAAAAGGTTCCTTGAAGTGACGGATGGTGTGCTCGTGTCCTAGATAACTGCCAGTGGGTCCGAGCTCTTCGATCACATCCAACGCCAGGGTTTCATCATTGACAACCACACCGGCGGTGGTGGCACGCAGGAAACCAAGAATTTCGTTGCAAATCGCCATCATTTGCATACTGCCTTGCAAACCAGCATCCATGAATCCAACATCATGGACGATGTTGGCGCCGTGCAGGAGGGAGGTCATCAGGCTGAGGGTGGCTTCAAAACCGCTTTGTTGATCCAGCATTTTCGAGTCGGTCGAGCCGCCCAAGCCAAATACAGGGAGATCATAATGTTTGCCCATTGAAGTTGGCACTCCCTGCTCATCGGCGAGAACGTAATTACCGACCATGGTTTGCAGGTTGTATGGCCCGCCATTCCAGCCAGGGATGGCAATTGGGGCACCCGGGTGAACAAGTTGCGAAAGAACGATTCCCAACAGAATGCCGGCGTCCATTGAAGCCATACAGCCAGCTGTCGTGGCAGGAGAATTAACGCCGCCCGCATTCAATGGAATGTATAGTTGTGGCAGACCTTTTTCAGCCAGGAACATGCACTTCTGAAGGGCTTCCTGATTTGCGATCAAACCTGATGTAACGTTGATATAACAAGTGGCAAAGGGATGCAGTTGGAAGGCTTCTGCACTCCCTGCAACAATTTCACACATCTCGATTGCGGCGACACAACCTTCAAAATCAGGTGTGACAAATACGATCGGTTTCGTGGTCGTATTGAGCATGACTTCCATTTGGTAGCGGTCGTAAATGCGCTGGTCCACATCTTCGGGCAGGAAAGCCGACATGACAAAATCAAATTCCGGCAAAGCATCCATCAGGGTTGAGGCTTCTTTTACGTCGCTCAAAACTGGTCTGCGGCGTAACCCTGTGCGATGATCGAGGATGTTGAGGCAGTCTGATCCGCCGCCATAATGGGAACTATACCCGCCGGCTCGGATGGCAACCTTGCCTTTGCGGTTATAAAGTGTGAGAGTCTTTGGCGCCGTGGATAATGCCCGTGTGACCATGTATTCGGGGATGCGTACGCGTAACCCGTCTGTTTTCGCGCCGCCTTTTACCAATATGTCTCTTGCTTTTTCATCGTGAACATCAACGCCAACGCGCTCGAGAATTTCCAGGCTGGCTTGATGGATTTTTTCACATTCCTGTGTGCCCATACGGGAGTAATGGGCGCTGGTGGTGCTTGTGCCATGAGTTTGAATCATGCCTTACCTCTTTAATAAATGGAGTTATGTAAATCAGGATAGATACCTCCCGCGCTGTTAACAGCGCGGGAGGTATTTCGAGCACGTTGTAGTTACGCGTCTTTCCAGGTTTCGTAGAAGATAGCGTATTCGTCGGGGGTGGGTTCGATGTCGTGGATGTTCTTCTTGTAGATCTTCCAAACGCTCATGAAGAAGGGCAAACAAATGGTGCCGCGTTCCTTCTGAATCACTTGCAGTTTGCCGACCAGTTCTTTGCGTTTCTCGAGGTCGAGGGTGCCGACTGCTTCGGTAAGGATGTCGCTGAATTCCTGGTCAACCCAGTGCGATTCATTCCAGGCGGCGGGGGTGCCATCGGGGTTGCCGGTATAGGCGACTGCCAAAATCATGGGAGCCAGCGTGCGGTGAGACCACCAGGTAATCCCCATGTTGAAATCGGTCCAGCCTTCCCAATACTGTGAAGCAGGCATGGGATTGAGGTTGATAGTAAATCCGCCTGCAATGGCATCTTCCTTGAGTGCTTGAGCATACGCCATTGATTCGGGCCAGTCGCTGGCAACAGCCAATTCAACAGTTAATCCATCGGGATAACCCGCAGCCGTAAGTAATTCCTTTGACTTGGCTGTGTCGAACGGATAGGGCGGGATGTCATTAAATTCGGGATTTGCCTGGGATACATGGCTGTCATTGCCGATGGTGCCTTGTCCTTGCAAGGCGAGCGCTAAAATCTTCTCGCGGTTGTGGCAATGCTTCAACGCCTGAACAACTTCAACCTTATTCCAGGGTTCCTGGTCAGCGCGCAAGCGCAGAACCCGGGTGGCTCCGGTGGGAGTGGCAACCACTGTTGTATCGGCATCATCCTTGAGGGCTTCCCAAATGGCAACATTTGGTTCGAGGATGGTGTCCACCTGGCCGCTTTGGTAGGCAGAAAGGTCAGCTGAGCGGTCATCGCCGAGTTGAACCATGATGATTTCATCGAGGTAGGGAAGAGGTTTGCCATCTGCGCCATTGCGCCAGTAGTCCTTGCGGGCTTTGAGGACGCAGCGTTCGCCGACCACATATTCTTCCATGGTGAAAGCGCCAGTGCCGATGGGTTCCTTGGTGATGTCGCCACCGAATGAGGCGGGGACGATGCCAGCAGGATACTGGGCGAGATGTTCGGGGATAAAGATGGACGGAGTCTTGAGCTTCAAGGTAATGGTGTAGTCGTCTGTCTTTTCCACACCGGACAAGTCGAGGTAGCTCATTGCACCAAACATGGAGGATTGGACGGATTCGGTCAGCCATTGCTTGAAGTTAAACATGACATCGTCAGCGGTCAATTCCTGTCCATTATTGAACTTGATGCCCTTGCGCAGGATCAAAGTCCAGGTCAGCAGGTCGTCGCTGGCATTCCAACTCTCCAGCAGGTAGGGATGAGTAACGCCTGTTGGGTCGGTATGGGTGAGGTATTCAATCACATGGCGCCAGGGTTGGGCTGCGCTGATCAGTGAGGTGGTCGCGGGATTATCCACACGTTCGATGCGGGTGGCGCAGGTCAGGGTTCCACCGCGGACGATGCCGCCAGTGGCGGGGGCTTCGGTTGCCACAACAGGAGCTTCGGTTGCGGCGGGAGCGGGGACTTCGGTTGCGGCTTGTTCCGGCGTACCGCAGGCGGCTAGAAACTCGGCGCTGGCGACGGTGAGCCCCAACAGGGTTGAGAGCCTCAGGAAATCGCGGCGGGTGATTTTGCCTTCCCGTAGTTGTTGATTGGCTTCAGTAACGAGTGGGTGAATTTTCTTTTCCATTTTTTTCAACCTTTCTCCTAGAATTGATTTGTGTGAGAATGTCAGGAATTACATACTAAAGAAATCGCAACTATGTTTGAGCGGTCACCTCCTTGGGAAAATCTTTCAGGAAAGACATACTACTCTTGTGGTTGGCATCTAAGGATAGGAAATCCAATGAATTAATCATAGCATCTAATATGCTATTAGTCAATAACTAATATATCAGACAGGCTGATTATTGCTAATTGATATATCTTGTGGTAATATTTTGTATATGTAATGAGGAGCATATGTAATGAGTAAGGCGTTCACCGACTGTACTTCAAAAAGCCTGATCTACAAAAAAATGCGCCGATCCATCATAATGGGGCAGCGTACATCAGCAGAACGGCTAAATGTTGAAGCCATTGCTCAAGAGTACAATACGAGTGTTATGCCGGTACGTGACGCATTGCAGATGCTTAGTCATGAAGGGCTGGTATTGATCAAGCCCCGTTCAGGTTATTTTGTAGCAACCATCACTCTGAAACAATTGAGAGATTTGTTGGACATACGCCGTATTTTGGAACTATCTGCCATTGAGCGCGCTGCGCTGCGGATTACCCCAGAGCAAATCCAGGATTTAGAAACCGTCCATGTCGGATATACAGGCGACGATGATGAATCTTATGACCGCTACACCGATGAAAACCGGCGTTTTCACTACCTCCTGGCAAAGGCGAGTGGCAACAATGAGTTGGCTGATCTAGTTGGAAAAATGCACGATCAGTTGGCTCGATTTATGGTCATGCGCAGGGCTGGAAAAACCATGGAAGTCACCCATAAGCGGATCGTTGATGCATTGAAAGACCACGATACAGAGACCGCACGGCAGGCTTTGCTGGATGATATCGATCGTGCACATGAAGCCATCCTGGATAATATTATGGAAGAAGATTCTGAATCGTGGCACCTGTAAGCGTGTTTATAACCCAGACATGTTTTTTCAATTGTCAGGGTTTATCATTTCAACCCTCACTCTCCTGGAGAAAAAATGGACCTGAAAAAAATTTTTGATAACGTGATCGAAGGGGCTGCACCAAGTGTTGAAGCCGGTGTCAAGGAAGCACTGGCTGCTGGCATCGGAGCTGATGTCATCTTAAAAGAAGGACTGATCGCTGCCATGGACGAAGTCGGAACCCGCTATGAAGAGGGTGACATTTTTGTTCCTGAAATGTTGATCGCCGCGCGTGCCATGCAAGCTGGATTGGCGCTTCTGAAACCGCATCTGGCAGGCGGCGCTTCTGAATCTGCTGGCAAGGTTGCAATTGGCACGGTCAAGGGCGACTTGCACGATATTGGCAAGAACCTGGTTGCCATGATGCTCGAGGGCGCAGGCTTTGAGATCATGGACCTCGGTGTGGATGTTCCCCCTCAGGCCTTTGTAAAAGCCGTCGAGGATGGTGCACAGGTCATTGGTATGTCGGCGCTGCTCACGACCACCATGAGCAATATGGGCGTGACTGTCGAGGCGCTTAAAGCTGCCGGGTTACGCGACAAGGTGAAGGTGATGATCGGCGGCGCTCCTGTTACGCAGGAATTTGCCACCCAAATTGGTGCAGACGGTTTCGCGGCAGACGCATCCAGTGCCACCCGTATCGCCCGTGAACTCGTTGGATAGAATAGGTTTTTAGAAATGGTTCCCCTGCAAGCCAGTTGCCAGACTTTTATTTAGTTTCGGCGCTGGCTTGTATTTTTTAATAAGGAGACTCAAATGACTGACCGTAAGAAAATCAACCTGCCTTATCTTTTCCAAAAAGTGCAGGACAGGGAGCCCATCAGCTGGCTGACCTGCTATGACTACCCTACCGCCTATTTGCAGGATCAAGCTGGCGTTGAAATGATCCTCGTTGGTGACAGCCTCGGCATGACGATGCTTGGCTTTGACTCGACCTTGCCTGTCACCATGGATGATATGATCCGCCACGCCTCCGCGGTACGGCGCGGCGCTCCCACCGCTTTTATCGTTGGTGATATGCCCTATATGTCTTATCAGCCTGGCAACGAGATCGCGGTCAAAAACGCAGGACGTTTCATGGCAGAAGCCGGTTGTGATGCCATTAAACTCGAAGGTGGTGCTGCAATGGCTCCGCGTATTCAGGCAATTGTCGAAGCAGGCATTCCCGCTATTGGTCACCTTGGACTCACCCCGCAATCTGTCGCGGCCTTGGGAGGCTTTCGCCTGCAAGGGAAGTCGGCCGAAATGGCAAAGAAGATCGCGGATGACGCCAAGGCATTGGAAAAAGCCGGGGCATTTGCCATCCTGGTTGAGCTGATCCCTGACCGCCTGTGCAAGATGATCACGGAACGCGCTGATAACTGCATTATCATGAGTCTCGGTTCAGGTCCCGATGCACACGGTCAACTGTTGATTTACCATGATATGTTTGGACTGTATCCAAAATTTAAACCAAAGATGGCGAAGGTTTTTGGCAACGCGGGCGAAGTCATTTTGAACGGACTCAAGCAATATGTCAGCGAAGTCAAGAGCGTGACCTTCCCTGCGCCTGAGAATTGGTTTGGCATGCCTGATGAAGAATTCGACGAATTGAAAAAGATTATCAAATAAATTTAACCAGGACTTCGGAAATATTTCCGAAGTCCTGGTTAAAAAATTGGAGAACCCATGACTTTTGCAACTCGTACTGCACACCTCAAACCCGAAGGTGCTTATCAGGTGTTGGCACGTGCCAATCAGCTGGAAGCCGCGGGGCGCGATATTGTCCATTTGGAAATTGGTCAGCCGGATTATGCCACTTTTGAAAATGTCAGTAATGCAGGAATCGAAGCTATCCGCACGGGCAAAACACGCTATACACCACCTGCCGGCATGGCATCTCTGCGTGAGGTAATTGCCGAGGATGGCGGAAATCGGCGCGGGATTAAATTTACTGCAGATGAAGTGGTTGTAAGCCCCGGTGGGAAACCGAACCTTTTTTTTCCAACCCTTGCGCTGGTCGAACCGGGCGACGAAGTGATCTATCCGAATCCTGGGTTCCCAACCTATGAAGCCATGATCAAAGTGGCGGGTGGAATCCCTGTCGCGGTTCCGTTGTTGGAGGAGAATAATTTCTCGTTTGATCTGGCGGCGTTTGATAAACTCATCAACGAGCGGACGAAACTAATTATTTTGAATTCGCCCAGCAACCCAACTGGCGGAGTTATTCCGCTGGAAGATCTGGTTTATATCGCCGCGCAGGCTGAACGATACAATTGTTGGGTGATGTCAGATGAAATTTATGCGCGGATCGTGTACGACGGTTTGACCGCGCCATCCATTGCGGTTCTGCCTGGCATGAAGGAACGCACCATCATCGTGGACGGATTTTCTAAGACCTACTCGATGACCGGTTGGCGGCTGGGGTTTGGTATCATGCCGCGAGAACTTGCCGCCCGGGTGGACTTGCTGTTGACCCATTCCATCGGTTCTACTGCACACTTCACACAATTTGCCGGACTGGAGGCTGTGACAGGCCCGCAGGGAATGGTGGATGTGATGGTTGCTGAATACCAGCGTCGTCGTAACATTATTGTTGACGGATTAAATAGCATTCCCGGCTTCTCCTGCCAGAAACCGCAGGGCGCATTCTATGCTTTCCCTAACATCCGCAAGACTGGCATGAGCTCAACTGACCTGGCGAATTTGATCCTTGAAAAGGCAGGGGTTGCTCTGCTGCCCGGGTCTTCGTTTGGTGATTATGGGGATGGATACCTAAGGTTATCCTATGCCAATTCGGTTGAAAATATTCAGAGTGGTTTGGAGAAAATCCAGAAGGCAGTGAAGGAATTTGTTGTAGGGTGAACTCGCCTGCCTTTAAAATATGCAGGTAAGGGAGTTTAAAAATTCAATGCATTCCTCTTCCCCCAATGAACCAGATGGATTTGGGGGAAGAGGTTCAGGGCACACCTTTCCTTAAGTGCCCCTTACACTTCTGTTATCTATCGGGGGACATGATTGCCAGTTTTCATTTACTGGGATATTATTTCCTGTATGATCGGTAATGATGAAACCATCGAATCTCAAGCAGATATTTTGTGTAAAGCTTGCGGGTTGTGTTGCAGTGGACATTTATTCATCTGGGCAAAACTCAGGCCTTCTGAATTGGATCGCGCCGAAGGGTGGGGGTTGAATGTATTTCGGTCTGATCCCAGCCAGCGGGGGTTTAGCCTGCCCTGCCCCCTTTGGAAAGGTCAATGTACAATTCATGCCTCTCCCCACTATCCGCATGTTTGCCGTGCTTATAAGTGCAAACTACTCAAAGAAGTGATTGGCGAAAACACCTCACTGCCCAACGCCCTGACGGTTATTGAACAGGTAAAGGATATGATCCAGGAATTGAAAAAACTTTTACCCCCTTCGACAGAAACTAATTTTCGTGAGCGTTTGGTTGCACATCTTGAACCCCCGGAAAAAGCCAATCATTCGACCCTGGATTTTCGATTGAAAGCTGATGAATTGTTGATTTTTTATGAAACGTATTTTGGGGTAAAGGATCTCATTGATAAGCCTGATGAAGAGCCATTTGAGGGGGGGGACAATTTTCTGCCCTGGAACACCTTCCATGAGAAGACGAATAAAATCCTGGGAAAACATGGTGACTTTCACACTAAAATTTAGAGTAGGAAAACACTCTCCTGGAGAGAAATTCAACGGGGTGTGTTATATTTTCAGGAGGCGTAATTAAAAAGTATATCCTTTGCAACAGTAAATCACACGTTGAGGAAATCCGGGACGTGGATGATATTTTTGAGTGGAATTCGCTGGCTTTTAAGTATTAGCATAACCAATATGAAATCACCATTGCTTTCTTATATTCGCATTTGGTTTACACATTATGTTGGAGCATTTGTGAAGCAAATAAACTGGTTTCGAATTTTCATCACTGCTGGAATGTTGTTGCTCGCACTTGTTGCTTTTCAATCTGCAAATGTTCATGCGGGTGCTTTTCAACCGGAAGAGGCTTTGTTGATCCTGCATGACGGGCAGGAAGAATACCTGGTTGGCAGCAATATTGAATACCTGGAAGACCCATTGCAGAGCCTCGGGATCGAACAGGTTTCATCCGCGTTTTATGACGATAGATTTATTCGCGGGGAAGTTGATATCTTGAATTTTGGATTAAAAGATTCTGTCTATTGGCTTCGCCTTACGGTCCGAAATGGGTCAGTGTTGGAAGAGCATTGGTTTTTGGAACTGGCAAGGCCTTCCATGAATAGCGTATTCCTATATAGGCAATCATCTGATGGGGATGGATTTGTCGAAACGAAGACAGGTTATGTCTTTCCTTTTTCAACCCGTGATATGCCGCACGAAAACTTTGTCTTCGATCTCCATCTTGCTCCCGGAGATGAACAAACCTACTATTTACGGGTAAAAGATATGTCGCTTGACCTGCCCCTGCGAATATGGTCTGGAGGAGCCTTTGGCCGTCATGACCAGACATCCCGCCTGATCATTGCTGCCTCCTTTGGCGCATTGATTGCCATGCTGTTCTATAATATTATTCTGCTGTTTGTAATGCGAGATCTGGGATATGTCTATTATTCATCATTCCAGATCTTCCTCCTGCTTTATCTTGGCAGCATTCAGGGTTATGCTCCGCGTTATCTCTGGCCCAATGCCACCTCCCTGAATTTTTTTGTCATCCCAATATTGATTGAAGTAGCCATTACTTTCCAGCTTCTTTTCATATGGGAATTTTTACGTTTTGATTCCCGCCCAAAATGGCTGACCTACATCTGTCATATTCTTGTTGTAATATTTTTAATCTCCATTCCGCCCACACTTATAATCGGTGCAAAGATCCTGACAGTGGTGCTCCCACTTGTTTTAATCGTGCAAGTGTATGCCCTGGTTTTAGGCGTGTGGGCAATGTGGCGCGGATATAAACCTGCACGGTATTACCTCTTTGCATGGTCGATCTATCTGGTTGTTGGGTTTGGTGCGGCTTTACATCATATGGGTTGGTTTACGGCCATACAATTGATCCCTGAACAAGCGTTGCAGCTTGGGGCTGTTTACCTTGTCATATTTCAATCGTTTGCACTGGCAGACCGCATCAGCTATTATAAACAGGAACATCTCAATTCGCAGAACGATCTCATTCTTCAACAAAAAGAAACCCTGGGTTTAAAGGATGAGTTGAATATGGCTCTTGAGCACGCCCGCATGGACCTTGAAGATCGTGTTGCCCAGCGGACGCGGGAATTAATCATACTCAATACACAACTTTCTGAAGAGATCACGGAACGTAAACACGCCGAAGATGAATTAAAACGCCTTGCCAGTATTGACTTTCTGACAGGCATGTTCAACCGCCGATATTTCTTTGACCTTGCCAGACAGGAGTTTGTTAAGTCAGCCCGTTACAACAGACCTCTTTCCATAGTCATCTTCGATATTGACATTTTCAAGAGTGTCAACGATACCTATGGTCATCTTGTCGGTGATCAGGCGCTGGCGCACATTGGTAAGCTGGTGCTTGAAATCACGCGCGAGCCGGATATCCCAGCTCGTTTTGGGGGTGAGGAGTTCATCATACTTTTACCTGAAACAGATTGTGACAATGCAAAAATTTTTGCAGAACGTCTTCGGCAGTGGGTGGAGGACTCACCTGTCCTCTGTGATAATTATTCAATTCCCCTGACAATTAGTGTTGGGGTTTCTGGAAAAGACTCCCGGGGGAATCCGGATAGTTTTGATCATTTAATTTCTCAAGCTGACGAGGCTTTGTACATAGCCAAGAATGCAGGCAGAAACAGGGTTACCTGTCATTGGGATACTATTTCGTAAGGTTTTCCTGCAGGATGTAACATGGTTCTGGGCTTATATCAACAGGATCATAGAACCGGCGGGGTAATTGAAATTGGATATGAATTTGGAGTATAGTGGATTTGACAGTATGCAAATCCTTTGTTTTGATTGGGAGACCTCTCATGAGAAAATCCAAATTCCTGCTGGTTGTGGGTATCGTTCTTTTTATGATCGCCTGTCAAACTATTTCCCCAAAGAACACGAAATTCGATCATCCGGCGTTCAGTTTTATTATTCCTGCAGGCTGGCAAACGATGGAAGAGCTTTGGGGATATCCGCAGGAAGTGGGGAGGGATTACCATGCGCTTGGGCTGGGAGAACTTATCATGTTCACAAGTGCACAATCCAAGGCAGACGGCCCCTACAGCGCTTATTTTGCTGTTGCCACGTCTCTGCTCGCAAGCAACACTGATCTTGAAACCCGCTTCCACCAAACTTATGATCCACTTATCCCTGATTTGAGGGCGGTTTCGCAAGCAAAATTTGAGTCGGGGAAGTTGAGCGGATTTGATATTGCCTATCAGCGTCCATGGGGTGAACCGTGGTGGCAATTTCGTGATGTCTGGTTGGAAAAGAATGCTGTGATCTATGTACTATCATTCCATTCCGACCCGAATGATTTTGAACGATATAAGGACGATTTTAACGTAATCTTGAATAGTTTCAGCTTCAAGTAAGCGAATTTCGTAGAGGGGGGGATTCCAAATAAAAAACTGTCTTGACAGGATATTAGCCAGACCGTTTATTTTCTAAATGCAGGGCATTTCCTAGGGTACCATCAATATTGTTTCAACGGACTCTAGATGAGAGTAAATGGGAATAATCGCCGGGATGCCGGTAATTTCAAGCACCCGCTGCACTTCAGGGATCGGATTTAATAGCGCAATTTTTCCACCACGGCTGGCAATGGATTTGGCGGTCGTGACCAGAAGTCGAATACCGATGGAAGCGAGGAAATCCACTTCAGATAAATCCACAACCACACGGACTTTTTCACCGGCGCAAAAGCCTGCAAATACGGTTTCGATTTTGCCCGTGCCGCTGATGTCCAATTTGCCGTTGAGTTTTATTAAGCTGATGCCATTTTCCAGTTCGCCGAAATGAATTTCCATATTTTCACCTATATTTTGAGATATCAACCATTATATTAAAGTCGACCCTAATTATTGTTAACAACAGGTTATGGTTTTGAAGTTGGGCGGATAGTACACTTCTGCGAATTCAGCGTGCGATTTTGGAAAACATGTGTTTTTAATTACATAATTCACAAAGTCTCTCCGTATTTCTTTGACGGGTTTCCCTCATATCTTCAGTGTGATGTAGAAGAATAAATACATCAAAGAAACAGGAGAAAAAAAGAATGCAAGAAAATTGACTACAATTCTTTTGCTGGTACTGCTAACAACTGTTCTGCTTGGAGCATGCACGATGGCAGCAACACCTGTTGCGGTCGAATCTTCTGCCCCGGTCGTTGTTTCCTTGCCGACGGAGAATGTAGAAATACAAGATGCGCCAGTGTCTGCTTCCCTTGCAGTTGGGTTGAATGTAACCTTTGAAAATGCCGTTTCAATTGAACAGCAGCTTGTTTTGGGAACGCTCAAATTGGAAGACTCAGACCTGGCTGTGTCTAAAGAGCAGGCCGATATTCTTGTTCCACTTTATACCAACTTAAAAACCATCATGGAAAGCATGAAGCCCGGTTATGGAGAACAGGGTGACTCTGCCAGCGTACAGCCCCAGGATGTCAGTGCAGAAACGTAGATACAGGTTGATGAGATTATCAAAGAAATTCTTCTCTCCATGACTCCCGAACAGGTCAAAGCGTTTTTTGACATGCAAATTACCCGTGAGGTTGCCCAGACTCTCATGACCGAAAAAGGGATCAAAGTCGGCGGTCCTGGCCCGGGTAGAGAAATATCTGGGGCAGATGGTCAGCTACCTATAGGTACGCCTCCCATCGGAGATCGAAATGCAAGTGGCAGTGCGCGACCGGGAGATGCTCCAAACGGACAACAGCCTAGTTTTGGGATGATCCCCTCTGAGTTGATCGATGCCCTTATTGAGGTTCTTCAAACCAAATAATATAAGAAATATCCCATCAAAATTCCTTGTCACAATTTTTGATTAACCGCCCTCGAAGTAAAGATATGAATGCTATGGTGATTTGGGAATTTTATCCAGATCCCAAAATTTCAGGTTATCAATTGTTGCAGCTGTAATGTGACCTGGATCAGCCATTATGTGGAATGTCACTGCCCAGGGGGAGGACCGGACAACTGCTTCGGTTCTGCAGTCATCCAAATAAATGAACGGGGTTTCATTTATATAAAATGCACACTCTTCATCACGTGCAATAACCAAAATGGTAAGTCGTTCAGGAGGAAAATAAGAATAAGTTCCTGCAATGGATTGCCAGTCTGTTGGATAACCCCAATGCAGGTTCCAGGTTTGACCCTTGGAAAGGTCAAAAGCAACACTTTGATCTGCAGTCTGGTCAAACTGGAAGCGTACTGTATCCCTGGGTTGGCTTTCCAGAAATTTAAGTTCAAAACTCAAAACGAAATTTCTGCGGAGCAGCCTGGGGTTATACACCCAATAATCCCTTTTTTCATTTTCTGAGGGGAGTATCAGGAGCAGGGCTTTATTTTGGATGTGGGCGTAATAAGGCCCCTTGGGATCGTCAGGAATAAAATAAAACCATCCCTTATCCACGTTAATAAACTCATCCTGAATGACTGGACGTTGATCGTTGACGGTAGTAAGGATGGGGTCAGAAAAATCTGCAACCCAGGCTGGGAATGTTGCCGCTGCAGAGCGAGTTGGCGGCAAAAACACAGGTGGCAAGGTAGCTGTGCGCTGCTGGCGTGGAATCACACCCGTAGGCCCAGTCCAGGTTCCTGGAGGCGGGTTGATAGGGGTCGCGGTCGAAAGGTCAGACTCCATACCGCAGGCTAGGAGGGTTAAAATCATGACCCCGAAAAAGAATAAGGTCTTTGCAGGTCTCATATCCAACAGGCATCTATATTACTACAGGTTTCTTTTTGGCATTCAAAAAACCGAGACGAATTGAATCGCCTCGGTTTTTTGTTGTGGGGTATGTGAAATCAGCCAACCTGACTATTGTTTGTGAATGTTGTATCCTTTGGTTTACGCGGAGCACGTGGCTTTGCCTCTGTTTGCTTGGTTTGCTTGGGCTGCAGGAATAACATGTAGCCGTAGATCAAGACAAAGACTCCAAACAGGACCAGTAACACCCATCCGTTTTGGCGTAAAACACCGACAGAGGTCATGCCGAGCAGGCCCATGACGAATCCGCCAGCAGAAAAGGCGAGCAGTATAAACGCGATAACCTTTTGCTTTTTTGCGGGGATGTCCTGCATATACCAGAGTAACAGTCCGCTCATTAAAAGGACGCCGCCCATGAACCGTGCTGCGTACAAAGTTGCCACATATACCTCGGATTTGAACTGACTGAGGACGAATTCGGGCATGACCAGAAAAATGCCCCCGAATACTGCCAGGACGACTGCGTTAATGATAAACATCAAATGGTAGCTCATTTTTTTTATTCTCCTTTTTTCAAATAAGAGTGAATTGATACTTCAAATATAAAGCACCCATAAGCAGGAATGCAAGCAATAGTATTCTATGAACCTTGCATTTGCTTTGCATGGAGCGTGGATTAATATCCCACATTTGTCCTATCTGGGTCAGGTAACGGTCATTTTGGGTGTTTATTATCAAAAAAACGACTTAACAGTGTCTGAGCCACTTTCGACCTTCAAAAAATCGCCACTCCGAATGGGTGTGGTTGATTTTTTCGGAAAGCCCCATTCCTGATAGATATCCGTCCACTAAA
>JAIFNG010000051.1 GCA_020047815.1 Anaerolinea sp. | reverse complement strand
GAATTGACCCTGCCCGTTCTGGTGATGACAGGCGACGATGACCGCATTGTGCCCACCGAACAATCGCTGAGGCTGGCAGGTGAAATACCCGCTGCCGCGCTGAGCGTGATCCCGCAATGCGGACACCTACCGCAGGAGGAATGTCCCGCTGAATTCATGCAAGCCGTCACCGAATTCCTGCCCACCATAAAGTGAGGTCACACTGGTTTCGGCCCGCGCAGACCTCACTCACACCGACCCGTATAGGAAAAAAATCAAAGGAACCCCATGAAACTCAAATCATTTGAAAAACAGCAATATTTAAACATCGAAACCTTCCGCAAGAACGGACAGGGAGTCAAGACCCCCGTTTGGTTTGTGCAGGATGGCGAAACCCTGCATGTCTGGACCCAGGCCGGATCGGGCAAAGCCAAACGCATTCGAAACAACGGCACGGTCAACATTGCGCCCTGCAAAGGATCCGGTGAACTGCTCGGCGAATGGCACCCCGCCCAGGCCCAGGCAGATGAAACCCCGCAAGCGATCCAACACGTCAAGAAATTAATGAAGATAAAATACGGGATGATGTTCCAGGTCTTTGGCTTGCTCGGGAAAATTCGCGGCGGGGCAAATTACACCGCCATCAAAATTCAGGCACAGGGATAAGCATCAGACACGGAAGGGCTTGACCCGCTGCCAGTTGCCGATCACAAACGCGGCCAGCGCGAACGCTTCGAGTATCCTTCCGGTAAAGGAAAGCCACTGCCCCCCGAACAGGCTTTGCAGTACGACACAACCAATGCCCGCCTGCAGCAGTAAGAATGTACCCCAACTCCAGCGTTCGTCTCCGCGCGGGGCGGCGCTGGAAAAGCGGGGCAAGATCCAAAAGGCAATGCCGACCGCCAGCTGCGCCATCCAGCCGATAAAGGTCAATTCAATATGAACCGGCAGCAGGACCCAGATCCAGGGGGAGATCATCACGCCTTTATTGGCGAGTAATAACCCGCCAAAGGTGAATCCCACGAAAAGGTGGATCAACGAAGCGCGGACAAAAAATACGCTGAGACGCGGCATCTATTTCTCCCGAACACGGGTCCAGGTATTGGCGACAAAGGCGACCCCTGCCAGCCATTGCAGCACTGCCGCGAGGACGAGCAGCCAGCCGCCAGCCAGGGATGGAGAGAGACTGTTGAACGGCTCAAGAATAATGCGCAGGATCAACCCCAGGTTGAGCGCAATGAAAGTGACCCAACCCGGCCATTCATGTCCGCGCGGTTTGGCGCTGGTGAATTTTGGGAACATCCAGAGTACAACACCAAAGACCAACTGGGTCAGCCAGCCAAAGGTCAGCATGTGCAGGTAGGCGGGGAATAAACTTGAAACAGGCGCTGTCATGGGCAGGACCAGCAGGATCCCCACACACAACGCAAGGACCAGATAGACAAGCGCGGCTTTGATAAACCAGCGGGTCAGCAAGGGCAATGTTATTTCCTGCCTTTCATCAGGGAATGGATCGTTAATCCTAAAAACAAGAGGATCGCAACTTCGTTGAGCAGTCCGCCCCAGTTCCGGAAGACGGGCAGTGCGAACAGATCACCGGTGACGCGCAAAATGAGTGACAGATGCAAGAGGATCAAATGCCCGTAGAAGGCGCGCTGGAATGTGACTGGGACCCCGAGGATGGCGGGAAAGATAATGGGGGCATGACCGAAAATCATCGAGATGACAAAGCCGACAAAAATGGCGTGGACCGCCGCATCATAAAGCGGACCGGCGTATTGTGCGCCAAAATATAAGGGAATCAATCCGCCCAGCCCAAGCCAAATGAACCCGCTGAAAAGACAAATGGCAATGTAGCGGGTCAGCGGGTTGGGGTGGCGAATATTACGCCTGGCAAGGTCGTTCCTTATGAACCAAAGCGATAGAGCCAGCATCGAGAGTCCGCCCAGGCGCGCACCCCAATTCATATTGAAGACGGCAAGCAGCGCGGCGGCCAGCAGTGCGGCAGCGAAAATACCGAAGGTCCGGATCTGCCCCAGGGCAGGACGCAGGACCCGGTTCAGTTCGAGGCGCTCGCCGCCGATGGTCAGGATCAGGAAGGACATCCACCACAACAGGATATGATAAATTGGGAAGCCGAACATCCATAACACATTGCCGATGACCCAGGCCAGCGCGCCGGCTGCCATGGTGATGGTGTGCATGTGTGGTTCACGCTTCACCATTACCCCCAGGATGGCAAGCGTGCCCAGACTGCCAAATGTGAACAAGAGACTGCCGAGGGAGGGGGAAAGAAGAGCGCCGATCCAGCCCAGACCCAAAAGGACAGGCACCACAAACATCCATTTTTGACCGATGGCGACTGCCCGCTCAAGGGGTATGAGGACGCCCAGAAAACCGCAGATCATCAATGGACCATGTGCGAGGGCAAGGTTCGGCATGGTTGGCAGAGACCAGCCAAGGCGCAGCAAGCCCGCCCACATGGCAAAGAGTAATGCCAGAATGGCAAGCGCAATAAAAGGTATGAAGCGGATTTGAAGTTTCATCTTGTTAGGATTGTACCGGTCAGCGGCTTTTCCCTCTTTGCGCCAGGTCAAATTACGAACAGGGGGGATCTTTGCTTAAAAAGAAACCCACCCCGCAGGGTGGGTCATTGGGTCGGGTTTTTGCTCTATCCCATGTTCTTCTTCATTGAATACTTTAACGCCGCCTTGTAGATCTCGCCAAGTTTCACGCCCATGGTTTTGGCTTCGGGGTTATCGCCCTGCGACTCCATTTGGGTCACCAATCCGCTCAGGGCATCGAGGAATTGCTGGTTAACCATGTCATCGTTTTCCTTCAACATCTGTTCCACTGCCGCATCATCCGGCGCCTGCAGCAGCTGTTCAACGAGGGCAATTTCCGGCGGGGGCGCGCTGGCTTCCTGCAGGACCTGCACCATCTTTTGCAATTTACCCATGCGGGCATAATCGTTCTTGTCAGATGCCTGTTTAAGCAGTTGATTGACCACTTCGACGGAGTCCTGTGAAAAGCCTTCAATGTTCTCGCGGGTGGCTTTTTCCACATCCTCCTGCTCGAGCAGTGACTCGATGAAGTCCTGCACCTGCTTGAAGCGAGCTTCCATTTGCTTATCCACTTCGGCGACAAAGGCCAGGGTCTTCTCGCGGATCGATTCGAGGCGGGTTTTTTCTTCGCCTGCTGCTTTATCGATCTTCTCGGTCAGGGTCTGGAAGAAGACGTAATCCATGCCGCCGCGCGCCAGTGAAACATAGGCACGGATGCGGGCATCACTCTGCGCTTCGAGCACAAAGTCCAGCAATTTTTCACGGGTAAGACCGCGGCCGGCTTCCTGCAGCACCTTGGTCGCGGCTTCCATCTCTCCGACAGATTCCTTTAACTGCCGTCCGAAGGCGGTCTCTTCCAGCAGCTGCTTTTGCACTTCCATCAGGGCGCGGGCAATGGGTTCCTGTCCGGATTGCATGGCGTTCTGCGCGATGCGCGCGAACAAGCCGAAGAACTGCTCGTCGATCGTCTTTTCATTAAGCTTGATCAGTTCGAGGCGCGCATCGGGCGAGGTCATTTGAAGCAGCTTCTCGATCAGCACCACCCGCTCCTGCTGGGCTTTGATCATCTCAGAGGAAATACCGTCCTTGTTGAGGATGGTTTCGATCATCGATTCATAAGTGAAGTTGGCTTGCGGGTTGAGCAGGTAGCCCTTGCGTTTTTCAGCAGGCAGGCGGTCCATGACCTGCTTGATCAGGGGGCCGATCATTTTTTCCTGCTCGTTGAGCGGCAATCCCAATTCGTGCGGGAAGAAGGTCAGCAGGAGTTCTTTCTCGTTGTCATGATAGATGACAGGGGTGGCGACCCGGCCTTCATATCCACAATGCGGACAGCGGGCGAAGTTCGATTGTCCGCCGAGCAAACGCTGCTTGGAGGCGGGTTCATGGGTGACGTCAAAAAGTTGTTCGATATTGGCTGCAATGGGTTGTCTGCAGCGGGGGCAGGAGATTTGGGTTGGGGGCATTGGTTTGGTTTCCGGTTTCTGATCTAGGATTTTTTATTTTTAGTTTTTGATTTCATGTCAGCCGCGAATTGAATGGACTTTTGGGGGAGGTACATCCTGCCCGCAGTGACATTTTTTGATTGTGTTATCCGAGCAGCTCTTCCAGCCGATCAATGTATCCCTCCATCACGGCAAAGGTCTCTTCGACGGCTTGCGGGGTGGTCAGGTCAACACCCGCTTTCTTAAGGACATTCAACGGGTAATCGGAGTTGCCGGCCTTCAGGAAGCCCAGGTAATCCTCCGCCGCATTGGGTTCACCGCGCAGGATGCGGTTCGAAAGGGCGTGTGCGCCGGATATGCCGGTTGCATAGGAATAAACATAGTAATCGGCAAAAAGATGCGGGAAGGTTGCCCAGGTCATGCCGACACGTTCACGGTCCATCTCAAAATTGGGACCGAACCCCTCGGCGAACAGGTCAGCCATCAGGTCGATCAGCGAGTCGGCGGTCAGCGGTTCACCGCGTTCGGCGCGTTCGTGGGTCTCCAACTCAAAACGAGCCAGAGTCGGCATTTGGAAGAAATAACGGAACATGTTACTGCCGACCGCTTCAAGGATCAGCTGGACTTGAAGGTTCCTATCTCTGCTGTTCTTAAGCAGGTGCGCGCGCAGCATGGCTTGATTGAAGTTGGATGCCACCTCGGCCACGAATAACGAGTAATCCATGTTGATGACGGACTGGTTTTTACCGGTGAAATAGGTGTGCATGGAATGACCGAGTTCATGCGCCAGGGTGCTCATGCTGACCATTTCATCGGTATAGCTCATCAGGATGAAGGGATGAGTGCCGGGTGCGCCCGATGAAAATGCGCCCTGAGTCTTGCCCTGGTTGGGGTACACATCCACCCAGCGTTCGGTCAGGCAGGCGCGGCGGACGGTATCGGTGTATTCCGTGCCAAGCGGCGCAAGTCCCTCGCAGATCATATCAACCGCTTTTTCGTAGGGGACCTTGACCTTCCTTTTTTCGATTGGCGCCCACATGTCGTAATATGCGAACTTCTTCAAACCGAGTGCCTTGAGGCGGATCTCAAAATAACGATGCCAGACGGGCAGATTCTTCCGGAAGGTTTCGATCAGGTTGTGATACACGCTGGTCGGGATGTTGAGATCGTAAAGCGATGCGCCCAGTGTGCTCTCATGCCGGCGGACACGCATGTTAAACACATTGGTTTTGATGTTGTGCGCCAGGTTATTGGCAAGCGTGTTCTTGAATTCGACATACTTATCCATGTAGGAGGCATAGGCGGCTTTGCGCGCCTTGCGGTCTGGAAGCCCCATCAACTGCACATCGTAATTTCCCTGGGTGACTTCGAACGTGGTGCCTTTGTTATCCTTGATGGATCTGAACCTGAAATCTGCATTGGTCAACATGGCGGTGGAATTATAAAATCCGCCCAGCGGGTCGCTGACCATACCCAGGACTTCCTCCACCTCTGATGAGCGCACATGCTGCTGCTTGCGGAAAAGATTTTCCAAAAAATGTTCGTAGGCGGCAAGTTTTTCATCCTGCTGAATGAACTCATCCAGTCTGGCTTTCCCAACCTCAAGCAATTCAGGCTGGAAGAACGAAATCGCCGAAGCCACCTGTCCGACCATGCCGCCGGCCTTATCGCGCATGCCTGCGGCTTTTTGATCGGTGGTATCGACTGCATTTGAAAAGCTCGCGTACATGTTCGCAATGGACATGCGCGCGGCCAGACTCTCATACGCCTTGAAGGCTTCGACCAGGACTGCGGCGCTTTCACCCAAACGCCCCTGGAAATTTTTCACCAGGGGAATATCTGCGATGATCCTGTCAACTTCATTTTGCCATGCTTCATCACTGGAGAAAACGCTCTCAGCGTTCCAGGTATATTTTGGGTTCACTTTACTGCGGGGGGGAATTACTTTTGGCATGATTTTTCCTGTCTTAAAAGATGGGATATTTTACCATTTGAAAAGGGTGATGTTGTGGATATAAATCACAAGCAAATTTATTACCATGTTGTTCGATCCATCTACCTCGGCAGCGAGAAACAGATCCGCGCACCGGTGGCGGCTCCGCCGTCCGCCCAGATGCGCCCGCCGTGTGCTTCGACGATGGCGCGCGCCAGGTAAAGGCCAAGCCCGGCGCCTTTCGTCTGCTTGACGGCATTCGTTGAGCGGTAGAAACGATCAAAAATATGCGGCAGGTCTTTGGCTTCGATGCCCGAGCCTTCATCGCTGACACAGATGACCACCTGCTCGGGATGCACCGTTCCGCTGATCTTTATTTCACCTTTGGGTGCGTATTTCAGGGCATTGGATACCAGGTTGGACATGACCTGCTCGATGCGGGTTTCATCACCGAGGATGACAGGGAAGTTTTCGGGGAATTCGACACTGAGGCGATGTTTGGGAGACTGCGCCGCAAAACGCTGGGTCACGCGCAATGCCAGGCTCGAGAGCGCCACATCCGCCTGGTTCAAACTCAAACCGCCCGCCTGCAAGCGTGAAGCATCCAACAGGTCATCGATCATCTTTGAGAGACGATCCGCCTCCTCCTCGATGACCGCCAGCGAATCACTGATGGTATGTTTATCCCAGTGGGCATCGTCCCGCCGCAGGGTGGATGCGTAGCCCTTGATCAACGCCACCGGCGTACGCAGTTCGTGACTGACGATGGAGATGAAGGTCGCCTTGATCTCATCGGCTGTCCTGAAGTGGGTAATATCACGCACACTGACAAAGATATTGCGCACCTTGTTTTCCTCAGAAAGCAGGGGCGCGTAGGTAATGCCAACCGGCAGGTGCGGCAGCTGCGGGTGTTGAAGATCGCCTTCGACGTAAAGTGTCGCATTCGGTGTGAGAGGCCAGCCGTCTGCCGTTGACTCTTCCAGCGTTTTCCCCTGCGGCTCCTTCTTCCATTTAATGATGTCGGTGTGATTCCGGTTCACGATCTCTGCGCGGGTTTGACCGAACAGTTTTTCAAACGCGGTGTTACAGCGTTCAATATTGAGATTTGAATCAAGGATCAAAATACCATCAGCGGCGGAATCAAGCAGGGCATCCAGACGTTGTTTTTCAAGGGAGACCTGCCCATATAATTGGGCGTTGAAGACCGCAATGGCAGCCTGGTCCGCAAAGGATTGCAGCAGCACGCGGTCATTGGGTGTGAACATATCGGGATAATTGCGGAAGATGAAGATGACGCCGATCACCTGTCCATGCGCAGCGAGCGGCAGACCCGTTCCATTAAGCAGCCCCATACTGACGGTGTAGGTCAATTCCTTCAGCATACGGTTAAGCTCACGTACATCCAGCTCAACCATCTCCTCCTCCGCCAGCAGGGGCGTGAGGTAACTCAGGAAGGCGGGCGCGATGCCATGCGCAGCAGAGACACTCCAGCCTTCGGGTTGTTTCAGCGCGATCAACCCGGCCTGTCCCGCCAGCATTTCGATCGAGACGCGCAAAATGCGCGCCAGCAATTTCTCAAGGTCCAGTTCCTGGGTGAGAAGGCGCGAGATCTCGAGTAAATAATCTCGTTGGCGAACACGAAAATCAGGGAGCATGTTGGATGTAAGCATGGGAGGAAAAAAATTTATATAAATGAAGGAACGCGACTGATCAATTTACCGGTCCAGCGTATCCTCATTCTATCACTCAGAGGGCGGCGGAATATGTAAGAGTTGCGTAAGCAAATTGCTTGGGGAAGGCACTGCCGTGACATAACAATTTTGTTAGGTTTGGTCATTGACTTTGCCCCTTCATTCTAATAAAATTCTAATGTTAAGTGGTACTTATAGGTGAATTAACGGATGCCTTGACCCAGCGCTTTCATTGGTCGCTTTTCTCCCAGCACGGAGTAAAGGCGCTGGCGAGCAAACAGCGAAACCGGCCGTTTTTTTTGGTTGTATTCGCTGTTTTTTGTTTTATTTATTAGAGGTTATCATGAAAAAATCATTTTTTTCCAATCTTTCAGCATTTCTTCTGGCACTGACCCTGGCGCTAACACAAGTAACGCCTGCATACGCCGATGTAAATCTGCCAGCGGAGATTAACCAACAATTCACGCCTCTTCAAATTGATGCAGGAGGCACCTCAGTTCTCAGGATCACGATTTTCAACCCCAACACCCATGACCTGACAAATGTTGCCTTTACAAATGACCTTTTGCTGGAGCAGGCGGGACTTAAAGTTGCCAACCCGGCAAATGTAGAAATATCTAGCGACTGCGGCGCTGCCGCCGATTTTGATCCATTGCCGGGCGCCACGACCCTCTCGTTTTCCGCGGGAACTGTGCCCGCGGAAAACGAAACTCCCGGTGAGTGTTGGGTGGAAGTGGATATCACCTCCCTGACAGCGGGCAATCTGATCAATACGATCAAAAAAGAAGCACTAACTGCCACAGGCTCCGGGAGTGTAACGATCAAAAACACCTCACCCGCCAGCGCGACCATCACTGTTATTGCGGTCGACCCGCCCTCAATGAGCAAAACCTTTGCCCCCAACACCATTTACCTAGGTGAAACCAGCACCTTGACCATTCGGATCAATAACAACGACCCGGATACCAACCTGACGAATGTGTCGTTCACCGATAACCTGCCTTCCCCAACCCTTCCCTTGTTGGGCAATTTGGAACTTGCGGACCCAGTATCTCCTACGATGAACGGCTGCGGTACTGGCGCCAGCCTGAACTCCCCAGACCCCGGTGATACCAGCATCTCTTTCAGCGGCGGAACCATCACCCCCGCGACCGACTGCGTAATCACCGTTCAAGTCACTGGCGATAGCGGGGTTTACACGAACATCATTCCCGAAGGCCCGTCTGGTTCAGGATCGCTGCAAACACAACAGGGCGTGACAAACACCGACGATGTGGAAGCAGATTTAAACATTCAGCCGGTGGGAATTTTAAAGGAATTTTCTGCCGCAAGTGTAATAGCGGGAAATACAGTTGGCCTGGTCATCACGCTGACAAACCCAACGGACAGTGATTACACAGGTGTGAGCCTCGCGGATGTTTTACCAGCCGGACTGACCTTTACCGGCACACCAGCCACCACTTGTACCAGCGGCACCCCCCAAACAGTAACGATAACAAACAACGATACGATCACACTGGCAGGCGGTACCATTCCATTCAACCCAGGAACTTGCACCATTACAGCAACCGTGCTCGCAAGCCTGACGGCTTCGGGAACTTTGACAAACACCATACCCAAAGACACCCTGGTATCCTTGGGCCAGCCCACCCTGACGAACCTCCTCCCGGCTTCTGACACGATTGACGTCACTTCCGCGCTGACTGGGACAAAAAGCTACACTGCACCTTATACCATTGCCCTGGGCGGTACAAATACAGTTACCATTACCTTGTATAACAATAGCGCCACGGATTTCACGGCCGTGTATTTTACAGATACATTACCCGCAAATTTAACGATTTCGGGTAGCCCTGCCTCTTCACAATGTAATGGTGGAGATATCACCTTCACCGCCAATTCAATAACCCTTGGAGCAGTTACTGGTGGGAGTATTCCCGCCAAGAGCGGATCGACCCCGGGTTCCTGTACCATCACCTTTAATGTAACAAGTTCCACTCCGGGAAGCGGAACCACATATGAAAATACCATCCCGGTCAGCGGTATTACAGCCTGCAACGGCGACGACTGCGTTGGCAATTCCTCTGCCATAACCACCAACAGAGACCTGACGGTAGTAAATGCGACTAAACTCCCCGTGGAAGTGAGTAAGGCGTTCTCGCCTGACTCCATTGTCACCGGAGAAACCAGCCGCCTGACGATCACCATCACTGCCCCGCTGGATATCGGCATTAACGGGATTACGTTCACAGATAACCTCGAGTCCATCCAGCCAGGCATGAGCGTTGCTCCGACCCCTGACCCCGTCACAAACTGCCCGGGAGGTGCGGCGAGAATCACTGCCACAGCGGGCACGAGTATTATTAGTTTTGCCAACCTAACCACAGACACAGAGCTAGCGGCTGGAGCAAGCTGTACGATCTCAGTTAATGTCATAGCAGGACCAGGTCAGTATACAAACACCATCGCACAAAATACCATTTCTACCCAACAAAGCCGCACCAATGAGTTAACCGCTGCCACTGCCAGCCTGAGCGTAACCGGCATGACCATGAAAAAGGCATTTTATCCCTCGATGGTGCAGGCGAACGGTAAATCGACACTGACTATTACGTTGGAAAACACATCTTCGCAGCCCTTGACCAATGTAGCCTTGACAGACGATCTGCCCGGCAATTTAACCAATGGCTTGATCGTTGCCAGCCCGTCCAATGCCACGACGACCTGCCGCGCTGATAAGGTGGTAAATGCAAGCGTCGGTACTCAACAAATTGGCATCACTGGCGGTACGATCCCAGCCAAAAACGGCAGTGTGCCCGGCATTTGCACCATCACGGTCGATGTGCAGGGCAAGGGCAATGCGACGACCCATAAAAATACCATTCCAACTGCCAATGTCACCGCCACAGACGCCACCTTTGGGCGAACCATTATTCCGCTTGCGCCGGCCAGCGCAGATCTGACCATTAAAAATATGAAGATCGGCGTGGTGAAAGGCTTCAACCCTGTTCTCGTGTATGGGGGAGCAACCTCGACCCTGACCGTAAAATTGATCAATCCCAACTCGGTCCCGCTGACGGGTATTGCCTTTTCTGACGATCTGGATCTTTTTTACAAACCACCGGCAGACGGTTCCAGCGGTATGAAGCTGGCAAACCCGCCTGTCTTTAACACCGGCACCTGCGGCGGAACCCTCACTGGCACTGCCGGCTCATCTTCATTCTCATTCAGCGGCGGCACACTGCTGCCCAATGCCAACTGTACGCTGACCCTGAAAGTGATCATGATCCAGAATGGCAGCCGCACAAACAAGATCCCGGTCGGCGCAGTAACCACTTTCAACGGGGTTAGCAGCGATCAGCCCACGCAGGCTTCGCTCACCAACCTGCCGGGTGTGGGTGTGACCAAGTCGTTCTCTCCCAACCCAGCCTCGGTTGGCCAGATCTCCAAATTAACCATCACAATCACCAATACCAGCACCGTCCCGGTTGTGAATATGGGCTTGGCTGATAACTTCCCCACCCTGCCAACGGGACTGGCGATCGCATCACCTTCTAATGCAACAAATAATTGTAAAGATGACGGAACTGCAGCGCCGCTGATCGCTGCTGCCGGCTCGCAGATAATTCAACTCTCGGGCGGCGGTTTGGATGCGAACGGACTTGGACATTACACCTGTACGATCCAGGTGGATGTTGTTGCAACCAGCCCGGGCGCTTTTATAAATACCATCCCGTTGGGATCGATCACCGCAAATGACGGCGTCAGCAACAAGAATTCCGCCACCGATACCCTGGTGGTGGGCACCATGTTCAGCCTGGGCAACCGGGCCTGGTTTGATACGGATAATAACGGTTTAATCGGTCCATCGGAAGTGGGCGTGGATGGTGTTACGGTCCAATTGTATACCGCTAACCCCGACGGCAGCCCGGCCGTCCTGCGCGGCACTCAGGTCACCAGTCAGGGCGGGTATTACCGTTTTGATCAATTGGAGCGGGGTAATTATGTGGTGGTCATCCCGAAGGATAATTTTTCAAATGTGGGGGCGGGGGATCTGGCTGCGACTGACCCGCTGGCGGGCTACTGGAGCAGTGGAACAAGCATCAACGCAAGCGGCGCCATCAGCGACAGCACCTCAAACG
This sequence comes from Anaerolinea sp., assembly GCA_020047815.1. Classification (GTDB taxonomy): domain Bacteria; phylum Chloroflexota; class Anaerolineae; order Anaerolineales; family Villigracilaceae; genus Villigracilis. Next base: position 13,835 of record JAIFNG010000051.1, on the reverse strand, counting down.
ACCCTGATGACAACATTGACAGTGATGAAAATGGGTTGACCCAAAGCAGCGGACTATTCACCGGCGCGGTGATCAGCAATCCAATCACGCTTGGACCAAATGCCGATGAGCCGACAGACGATGTGGATATGCCCAGCGCCAATCCGTTTGGCGAAGCCGATGACAACCAGAGCAACCGCACCGTTGACTTTGGTTTCTATAAATTGCTGTTAGGCGACCTGGTCTTCAAGGATATTGACCAGAACGGCCGGAACAACAGCGGGGACTTGCCAATAACCGGCGCAATTGTGAAATTATTTGCGAGCAACGGCACCAGCGAGATCCCTGTTGGACCGGACGGGATCCTGGGAACAGCGGATGACGCTGCGGGCGGCATGGTCACCCCTGCAAGTGGTTTGTATCTGTTCAGCGGTCTGCCGGCAGGGAATTATATTGTTAAGGTTTCGCCCACCGGCTTCCCCAGCACAATCGATACGTATAACCAAGCAGATACCGATGACCCGAACACGAATGCAAACAACAATGACAACGGCGATGACACCAAAACCAGCGGAGGCACGGTCTCAAGCAACATAGTCACCCTGACACCGGGAAGTCCCGGCGCGAGTTCAAATAACGTGGTGGACTACGCCGCCGGTACCACCAAGGATCCGACAGTCGATTTTGGTTATATCGCCTCCTTTGCAAAGGCGATCGTGGCTCCCGATGATGCCAGCCATACAACCGGCAACAATATTACAATTGGAGAGGTCATCACTTATGAAGTCTCCATGGTCATACCCTCAGGGGGGTTGAACAATGTCCAACTGGTTGACACTCCCCAGACCGGTCTCGCATTTGTCGATTGCATTGACATTGACCTTCCAACTGGCGTTACCAGCACGAATATTACCGACGGCGCATGCAGCACAAAGGATGGCACCACCAGCGGCACAAGCAACCCACTGATCACAGGGAATGGAGCAGTGGCCACCTTCAATTTCGGCAATATTGCCAATACCACGGGCTCTTCCCAAACGGTCAAAGTTAAATACTCTGTGGTCGTCTTGAATATCCAACAAAATGTGGATGGCGGCAACCTCACCAACAACGCAGCCTGGACATGGACAAATGGAGCCTTAAGCACGAATGCGCCGATTGTCGAGATCATCGAGCCACAAATGACCATCGATAAAAATGCGACGCCCACCTCCGTTACCCTGAACGACGTCATCACCTTCACAATTGACATTGCCCACGCCGCACCAAGTTCTGCCGATGCCTTTGATGTTGTGGTCACCGACCAGATCCCGGCAGGGTTGGAACTCGTGACCGGCAGTGTGAATGTGACGGGCAGCGCTGCACTGCCAGTCTCTACTTACGATCCAGGTACAAGGATCCTCAGGTTGGTTTGGGCAGACTTCGGGCTCACAGAAACTGCCAGGGTAACCTTTCAGGCCCGCTTTATAGGACCCTCCCCGGTGGTTAATATCGCGAGTGTTGAATGGACCTCACTGGAAATCGACCCTGCCGGCTCTCCCCCTGCGCCGCAATTAAGATCACCCTATAACCCTTCATCGACCGAGCGCTGGTACGACCCGGCTGATGGAAGCGGGATCAACTTATATGGTGTTCGCGATTCTGTAAGAATCAGCTCCCCGTCAGAACCGGATAATGATAAGCGGCAGCCCAATGTCCTGCCTGCCACCGGTTTTGCGCCAGGTGTCGTGACCCACTTATCACCGCAGCCCAAGGAATTTACCTATACGGAAACCGAAATCACACTTGAAGTCCCCAAGCTTAAGAAAAACCTGACAATTGTTGGGGTGCCGTATGACACCCAAGCCAGAGTTTGGAACCTGACCTGGCTCAATTCCGAAGCGGGCTGGCTGGAGAACACCGCCTTCCCAACCCATGCCGGCAACTCGGCGCTGACCGCTCACACCACCCTGTCTAATGGTCAGCCGGGACCGTTCTCCAAACTGGATACCCTAAGTTATGGCGACCAGGTCATAGTGCACCTGGGCGGGCAGAAATATATCTTCGAAGTGCGCAGCAACAAACAGGTCAATCCGAATGCGGTCACTTCCACCCTCAAGCACGAAGAGCTGCCATGGCTGACCCTGCTGACCTGCAAGTCATACAATGAGAAGACGGGTGACTATGCCTACCGCACCGCAGTGCGCGCCGTGCTGGTGAAGGTCGTGGATGAATAACTTTCCTTATTAAACCAGAAAGCCCCCGAGTCACCTCGAGGGCTTTCTTAATGACCAGATCGATCTACTTCACTTCCTTCTCAGCCAGTGTCAATGCTTCCTCAAAGATCTTCAAACCCTCATCCATTTCAGACTTGCTCATCGAAAGCGGAGGGGCAATGCGGATGACGCTCTTGCCGCAGGAAAGCATCAGCAATCCGCGTTCATAGCCGAGTTCCACAACGCGCTCGGTGAGTTCATGGTCGGGTTCCTTGGTCTCACGGTCGGTCACGAATTCCACACCGATCATCAAGCCCATGCCGCGCACATCGCCGATGCTGGGATGGCGTGACTTGATCTCTTCCAGCGCATCCATCGCATACGCGCCGACTTCCGCCGCATTCTTTAAGAATCCATTTTCGATCAGGTCAATGGTAGCCAGCGATGCCGCGCACGAAATGGGATTCCCGCCGTAGGTATTGCCATGCGTACCGGGCGCCCAATCCATCACAGATTTGCGCGCTATGCACGCGCCCAGCGGCATACCTGAAGCAATGCCCTTGGCAGCCGTGATCATGTCGGGTTCGACACCGAAATGTTCAATGGCCCACCACTTGCCCGTGCGACCCATGCCGCACTGTACTTCATCCAGGATCATCAATATATCGTACTTGTCGCACAGTTTCCGCAGAGCGGGGTAGAACCCCTCAGGCGGGACAATGTATCCGCCTTCACCTTGAATGGTCTCAACCAGGATCCCGGCCACATCCTTGGGCGGCAGGATCTGGTTGAGGATCTCATTTTCAATATAGCGTACAACCGCCTCGCCATAATCCTCCCCTTTACGTCGTTCCAGGATCGGGCGGTAAGGGTTTGGGAATGGCGCATGGGTCACGCCGTTCATCAGCGGATAGAAGCCGCCGTGATATTTGGCCTTGCTGGCCGTGAACGTCACCGCGCCCATCGTGCGCCCGTGGAAGGCGCCCGTGAAGCCAATAAAATTCGAGCGTTTGCTGTGATAGCGTGCCAGCTTGATGGCGGTCTCGACCGCCTCGGTGCCGGAGTTGGTCATGAACGAAAGCGCATCCTCTTTGAACGGCGCGATATCGTTAAACTTTTCAGCGAGTTTGATCCAGTTCTCGTGATAATAATCGGACGAAATATGAATGAATTTTTCAGCCTGCTCCTGGATCGCCTTCACCACTTTGGGGTGCGAATAGCCTGTGGAAACCACTGCAATGCCGCCCATGAAATCAAGGAACCGGTTGCCGTCCACATCCCACACTTCACTGCCTTTGCCATGATCCATCACAAACGGATAGCCGCGCGGGTACGAAGGTGAGATCACCTTGCTGTCCCGTTCGATCATTGCCTTTGCTTTTGGTCCGGGTAGATTGGGTATCTTCATATTTGCTTTGCTCCTTTAATTTTGAGTCAGTGTGAGGCCGCGGTGGTTGAACCAATTTCCCCCAGCATGTGAGGGAAAAGAACATCGCCCTCACAATGACATTATGAATCCAACTTCAACTCAGCCAGTGCGCGCGCGCCGAGCAGCCCCGAATTATCGCCCAGTTCCGCCCTGGCGATCACCAACTCATCCAAATAGCGCGGATGGATGACATGTTCCTTCAAACTGACTTCAAACGCATCGAACAACAACGGTCCGCTTTGCGAGACCCCGCCGCCGAAGATCACAATGGATGGATTTAACACATGCAGGAAATTCGCCACGCCGATGCCCAAATATTTCCCCGCGATCCTGTACGCCTCAATGGATAGTTCATCGCCCTGTCCAGCCGCCTGTGAGATATCATGCGCCGAATTCTTTTTCAACGGGTCGAGCATTGACGCCCGCCCCGCCTTGAGTTGTTCTGCCACGAAGCGCTCGATCCCGGTCCCGGACGAGTACGCCTCCAGGTGCCCGCGCTGTCCGCAGCCGCACAGTGCGCCATCCACCTGTACGGTGGTGTGACCCAGTTCAGCCGCCATACCCTGACTGCCCTGTAAAAGACGGTCATTGATGATCACGCCGCCGCCCACCCCAGTGCTGACCGTCAAATACAAGACGTGGTGATGACCACGCCCCGCGCCAAATTTCCACTCTGCCAGTCCCGCCAGGTTTGCATCATTATCCACATAGGCGGGCACGCCGAATTTCTTCATCAATTTTGCCGTGAACGGGAAATCACGCCATTCTTTGATGTTTGGCGTAAACATGATCACCCCCGAATGCGGGTCCACCGGCCCCGGGCACGAAGCCCCAATGGCTGCCACCTTCCCATCGGCCGGCATCACATCTTTGATCAGCTGGAACAGCCGTCCAATGGTATCGGGTTCATTTGCCCTGGTCTTGATCCGTTTTTGGGCAATCGGCTCGCGCTGGTCCTGTTTATAAACCGCGGCGCGCAACTGGGTTCCGCCAATGTCAAGTGAAACGATTGTACGCATGTTCACAATTATACCGTACCGCCAGTGGTATTTATTCAACAACAGAATCAGCACTGCAGCGGGATGCTGGTCGTCTGCAGTCCGCTGGTCAACACCGCCTCAACCCATGCTAGTATACTCGTTGTCGGTTAATTGCGACATTTCATAATCATCATTGAAAATGCGCGCCATGACTTGCAGGTCTGCCTGGTCATCGATCAGCCAGGCCTTGTTGGCGGGGTCCAGTTTAAGTTGAAGATGATGCTTTTTATTCAGAGCGGCCAGTTTTTTGTAGCTGATCTTTGTATAGTACTCATTGACCCGGGCGGAAGCCAGTCTGCGAGCCAGGCGGGAATTTGAAGAGATCTTTTCATTCACCTTATTAAGGTCCTGAAAGTGCAGGTTAAAGTCCAGTTTGACCGCGGTTGCTTCGCTCAGATCATTGACCAGCTGCACGGCATTCTCGCGGTAATAATCTTCAAAACCAAAAATATACTCAAAGGAGGAGGTGCGGGTGACCACAAAAGTATTTCTGAAGAACATCAGGTCCATGCCCAGATTAAAGTGCAGGATATTCCTTCCCAGAAGTTTAAACGCCTCACCGGATTCGAAGATGGTCACCCCCTTTGACCCCAGCATTTTTGCGGGTTGAAAACGCTGGATAAAAAGCATCTGCTCGATCTTCTTATTTACCACGGACTCAAACCGAAAGATCCAGGCGGTTAATTTATCCTCCTGCACTGTTTTCCTTTTATAGGGCAGTCGCATCTTCAACCCCATGATATGAGCATAAAGATCAGCGAACATTTTGACTTTGCCGCTGTCGACTTTAAAGAGTGGCTGCTCATCGTCAGGGTCATAGTCGGGGATCGAATCAAGCGAGCCAGCCTGTTTGATGATGCTCTGGATATATTCCTTCGCGAGCAGCCGGGTCTGTTTGGCGATCTCCGCGTTGATATTCAATTCATGGATCAACAACGGATCCGGCTTTGTTTTGTTATTCTCCAACAGGTACAAGTTGACACTGGCGTCATCCAGAAATGTGTTTTCTGCGATCTCTTTGATCTCTTTCAAGTCGATCATCTCAGCCTCCTTTGACGATATGCAGTTCATTGAATATCTGGATCACATCCACCATCCCCGACTGTTCGATCTGATAATGGTCGCATTTGCTGATCAATATGGCGCGGGTCGCCCGGCCGTCATCCTCTTTTTTCCACCTGGTCTTTACGATGTGATAGCCAAAGACCGCCAGCAAAGGATTGATGCCGATCATGTCACTGCGGGTGTAAAGTATGCCAATAATGAAAAGCATGAACACCGCAATAAAAATGCGCCGTTCCTCCGGGAAACCCAGGAACGGCAGACTGTATGAAAAAATATAAGCCAGGATATCCCTGTCCATGCTTTCCACAGAGCCGGCCTCGATCTTCATTTTTTCCCAGCCGGAGGTTCTTTTTAGAAAGTAACGGATCATGCCAAAAAGCAGGATGGGACACAGCACCATCAGGAACAGCAGGCCCAGCGAATAATATCCATGCGCAAAGAACAGCGGGCTGGTCGACTCAAAATCGATGATCAGACAAATGATCCCCAGCGGAAGATAGGACGTCAGGAATAAAATCAACTTGGAAAAAAAGGTTAATCTTTTCATGCTCACAAGGATCCTTTCAATGCGGTCACGGTACTCTTGCGATAATATTTTTTAAAGCGGCGTTCCAACGGTCTTGGGAAGCTTCAAAAGGTTGCATCCCGGTTCACAACTCCATACCCATGCTTAAAATATTGTAGCACTTTCCCGCCCTGAATCATTAATCAGCGAATAAATTTTCTCCAATGAGATTCAACGAATTGTCAATAAAATATCCACACAGCCATTAACAAATTTGTAAGGTAAGAAACTGCAATGGTTAAAAGTTTCACAAAACTGCACACCTTAGTGTATAATGTCGCGAGTCAAAATTCAAAAAAAGGGATCGATATGAATTCGTCTTCTCAAGAAACCACTACATCACAGCCAACATTCACTTTTCTCGACACAGATGAAGTAGAGGTGCCAGAGTCCAACCAGGACATTCTGCTCGAGTCTGTCGATCACGACCTGTATAATTTAAGTTACACCTGCCTGCTGCTCCCCCGCTTCCCTTCCCATCAGTTAAAAGGCGACCTGGCTGATCTGTTACCCGGCTGGCTGCAGCAGGTGTGCATCTCATATGGCTGGCGCCTGGAATTTACAACCGTCAATCCAGATTATCTCCAATGGGCGATCATGGTTCCCCCCTCCACCGCCCCGGCGCACTTTATGCTCCAGATCCGCAACGAAACATCGCGGATGATCCTTTCCAGTTTTGGGCGTATTCGCAGGGCAAACCTGTCCAATGATTTTTGGGCACCCGGCTATCTGGTGGTACTGGGAGCCAGACCGCACCCCGAGGATATGATCAAGCAATACATCAGTTTGACCCGCCGCCAGCAGGGGTTGATCAATTTATATTAATCACCTGCCGGCAGTCCAAAAAATATCAACCAAATCAAAAAGGCATTTTATGCCTTTTTTGTTTTAATCGGATAAACACAGGATACAAAAAAGATCCGACAAACATTCCTGCACTTCAAGCCATGGCACCCGTTTATCATTCAAGTCTGGCGCATAACCGGACAAACCTTACCAGAAAAATATGCAACCATCAATTCATGATAAAATTTCGGCTCAAATGGGAAATATTGAAATGATTTCCCTAGCCAATCAAGGAGAGAAAAAATGAACAAAACCTTATTCAAGGGTCTGTCTGCGGTGATTATGATCGGATCATTATTAACCGCATGTGGAGGAACCGCACCCGCCACCCAGGCTGCAACAACAGATACCACCGCTGTTGAAGCAACCGAAGCGGCTGTTGCAGCCACTGAAGCGCCCGCCGCATCCGGCGGCATCCTGACCCTCGGCGTTGCAATTGAACCGGAAACACTGGATCCCGGTGATGGCGTTTATGTGCAGGAACAATTCCTGGCCATGAGCCTGTTCGATTCACTGCTATCCATAGCACCCGACGGCTCACTCCATCCGGGGCTTGCCTCGGCCTGGGAACCGAACGCCGATTATTCCGAGTTCACCTTCACCCTGCGCCAGGACGTGACCTTCCATGACGGCACAGCCTTTAAGGCAGACGCGGTCAAGGCATCCTTCGACCATATCATGAGCGAAGCAGTGCTTGAATCCGGCGGCAAATCCCTGCTGCAGGATCACGAGTATATTGAGACGGTTGTGGTGGATGATTTCACCGTGACAGTCAAGTTCGCCGCTTCCTACCCGATGTTCCTGCGCGATGCCGCGCGCCAATGGTTGAGCATCTCATCCCCCGCCGCATTGGAAAAATACGGGCTGGAGTATGGACGCAACCCGGTCGGCACCGGTCCATTCAAGTTCGTGCAATGGGATGCCCAGACCCAAATCTTACTCGAACGCAACCCCGATTACAACTGGGGACCCGAATTTGCGGCGCATGAAGGACCTGCCCTGCTTGAACAGGTCATCTTCCGCATTTTGCCCGAAGCCGCCACCCGTCTGACCGCCTTCGAGACCGGCGAGATCCTGATCGCCAGTGAACCGCCCGCGCTCGATGCGATCGCCATGGTGGACGCCGGCACAGCCTCGATCCAAACCTTTGCCCAGCCCGGCATTCCCGCCATCCTGATGATCAATGCCACCAAGGCGCCGACCGATGACCTTAATGTCCGCAGGGCAATGATCCTGGCGGTCAACCAGCAGGAACTTGCAACCACCGCGTTCCAAAGCCTGGGCCTGCCCGCCTACAGCGTGATCTCCCCGACCACCTGGGCCTATAATGAAGAAGCAGCTGATCTCTATCAATTCAACCTCGAAGAAGCGGGACGCCTGCTGGAAGAATCCGGCTGGGTTGACAGCGATGGCGACGGCGTGCGCGAGAAGGACGGCGAAAAACTGACCGTCGACTGGCCGGATAACCCCGCCTGGTCTGAAGCCTTCAATGAACTTCTTTCAGGCTACCTGGCGAACGCCGGTTTCGATGTGCAATACCGCTCGATGGATGACGGCGCCGCGTATGAAGAACTGCTGGCCGGCAATTACAGCCTGGTGTACATGTACTGGACCCGTCCCGACCCGACCCCGCTGCGCTACCTGTTCCATTCCGAGAACACCAACGGCGGCGGCGCCTGGACGAACTTTGTGAGTGAAGAACTCGATGCGGCGCTGGAAGACGGCGACACGCAGACCGACGAAGCCATCCGCAAGCAGGATTACGAGACCGCCCAAATGATCATCATGGAAAATGCGCTCGCCCTGCCGATGTTCACTGTCAACACCTCCTACCTGACCGCGCCCTCCATCGAAGGCTTTACATTTGACCTGGAAGGCTATCCCTGGCTGTACGATATCTCGATCGCCCAATAAGGCTGAATGCTTAATTACCTGATCCGTCGGATCTTCACATCCATCCTGGTGCTTTTCGGCGTCTCGATCCTGGTGTTCTCTGTCATCCATCTTGTACCGGGTGACGTGACCATGGCAATTCTGGGGCGCCAAAAAGTGAATGAAGCAAAAGTAGCCGAGCTGCGTGAGCAGCTCGGCTTAAATGACCCGCTGTATGTGCAATATGGACGATACCTGGGCAAGGCACTGCGCGGCGACCTGGGAGTTTCGATCCGCAACAACCAGTCGGTTTCCAAGTCGATCGCTGACCAGATGCCAAGCACCTTCGCCCTGGCGATCTCGGCGCTGGTCCTGGCATTAAGCATCGGGGGAATATTGGGATTGATCGCCGCGCTCAACCACGGCACCTGGTTTGATACGTTCGTAATGGGGTTATCGGTCAGCGGACTTTCCATTCCAACTTTTTGGATGGGCCTGCTGCTGATCCTGTTCTTCTCTGTCAGGCTTGGAATGTTCCCCAGTATATCGAACGGCTCGAGCCCTGCCCAACTCTTCCTGCCCGCCCTGACCCTGGGACTGCCCGAAGCCGCAGTGGCTGCCCGCATGGTGCGCGCCAGCATGCTCGATGTGCTGAATAAGGAATACATTGTCACCGCCCGTGCCAAGGGACTGCCGCAAAGGCTGGTCATCTTCAAACATGCCCTGCGCAATGCCATGATCCCGGTCGTGACCTTTGTCGGCTTGCAGATGGCGTACCTGCTGGGCGGCGCGACCATCGTCGAAACCATGTTCGCGCGCCAGGGCATCGGACGTTTGGCGGTACAATCCATCTTCAGCCGCGATTATCCGATGGTGCAGGGCGTGGTGCTGGTCACTGCCGCCATCTATGTCCTGATCAACACCTTAACCGATATCACCTATGTCTGGCTGAACCCAAAGATCCGGCTCCAATGACCTCCAACCTGCCACAACCCACCTTTCAAGCCAACTCACCGGGCGCCCGCCTGATCAAACGCATCTTCCGCAACCGCAGCGCGCAGATCGGCAGTATCGTGCTGCTGGTGCTGGTGATCGCCTCCTACGCCGCGCCGTTGTTCACCAGTAAAGACCCCAACAAAACCGCCCCCGCACTTGCCTTGAAATCGCCCAGCCTGGAATACCCCATGGGCACGGACGGCATCGGGCGTGATAACTTTGCGCGCTTCCTGTACGGCGGACGGCTCTCACTGCGCGTGGGACTGGTCGGCATCACCGTGGGCGCGCTGATCGGCATCACACTGGGGTTGATCTCGGGCTACTTCGGCGGCTGGCTGGACTCACTGCTCTCCTGGTTCACCGATGTGCTGATGGCCTTCCCCGACATCCTGCTGGCGCTGGCGATCATTGCCATCCTCGGTCCGGGTATCACCAATGCCATGCTTGCCATCGGTATCGCGTTCGTCCCTTCCTTTATGCGCCTGACCCGCAGCAGTGTCCTGGCTCTGCGCGAGATGACCTATATAGAAGCGGCGCGTTCCCTCGGCAGTTCAGATGCAAGAATTTTGGTTAAACATATTCTGCCCAATTCCATGCGCACCCTGTTGGTGCTGATCACCCTCGGGCTGGGTTCCTCCATCCTGGCGGGCGCGGCGCTCAACTTTTTAGGCCTGGGCGCAGAGCCTCCCACGCCTGAATGGGGCGCGATGCTCAACGCGGGCATGAAGTTTGTGCGCCAGGCCTGGTGGCTGACCGTCTTTCCGGGGGTGGGAATTTTTCTCGCTGTGCTATCCATCAACCTGATCGGTGATGCGGTCAGCGATGCAGTTGCCGGGACCACCGTACTGACCCATAAAAAATAACCATCCGCATAAGGAAAGCCCCATGCAGCAACCTGCCCATTTCCTGTTTGAAAATGCCCGTGTTTTCACGGCTGATGCCGCGCATCCATTTTGTGAAGCCGTGGCCGTGAGGAATAACCGGATCGTGTTCGCCGGCAGCCGCGCGGACAGCCTGTCCTTCAAGGAGAAGACCACCCGCGTCATTGATGCGGGCGGCGGCACGCTGATGCCCGGCTTCATTGACAGTCACTTCCACATGATGTACGGCGCGCTCAACCTGGATGGGATGCAGTTCGAGCCGGCCAACAACTACGCGGACCTGTCCAGCATACTCCTGGCGTATGCCGCCGAACATCCCGACGACCCGTGGCTGCCTGGCAGTGGTCTGCGCTACAACATGGGTCCGGGCAACAGCCCCCTGACCCGTCAGCACCTGGATGCGCTGGTGGCCGACCGCCCGATCTATATCAACGCCTTTGACGGACATACATCCTGGGCGAACACCCTCGCGCTGAAAATGGCGGGGATCTTCAACGGCGGAGAGCGCCGTCCCAACAGCGAGAACGTGCTGGACGAACACGGTGAATCCACCGGTGAACTGCGTGAGCCTGGCGCGTATCAACCTGTCAGCGATATGGTGCCCAAGCCCGATGATGCGCGCAAACGCGCACTGCTGCAAAAAGCCCTGCGCCTGACCGCCTCACTGGGCGTGACCAGTGTCCACAACATGGACGGCAACGAAAAGCAGGCCTCCATCTATGCGGCGTTCGAAGACCTGGGGCAGCTGACCTGCCGCATTTATCTGCCTTACAGTGTCTCGCCTGAGACCCCCCTGACAGCCATCGAAAAAGAAGCGCTGGCGCTGAAGCAGACCTATAACGGGGAGATGCTGCGCGCCGGAAGTGTGAAGTTCTTCATTGATGGCGTGATCGAAGGCTTTACCGGACTGCTGGTTGACCCGTATGCAGATGACCCCGCCACCTGCGGGGCAGCCAATTACGAGATCGAACAGTTCAACCAACTGGTCGCAGAAGCGGACCGGCTCGGCATGCAAATCTACACGCACTCCGTGGGCGATATGGGCGTGCGGCGGGTGCTGGATGCCTATCAACAGGCGCAAGCTTTGAACGGGAAACGGGATGCGCGCCACCGCGTGGAACACATCGAATTGATCCACCCGGCTGACCTGCCGCGCTTCAAGCAATTGGGCGTGCTGGCTTCAATGCAGCCGCTCCACTCCCCAATGCAGGTGGATGAAAATGACATATGGCCCCAACGCGTGGGACCGGAACGCTGGCCGTTCAGTTTTGCATGGCAGACCCTGCGGGAAGCGGGCGCGATGTTGGTGTTTGGTTCTGATTGGCCGGTCGTCACCCAGAATCCACTGCGGGGCATTGCCAATGCAGTCACCCGCCAGCCGTGGGTCGAGGGAATGCCACACCAGGCTCAATCACTGACCGAGACCCTGATCGCATACACGCGCGACGCCGCCTACGCCGAGTTTCAGGAACAGCAGAAGGGGCAGATCAAGGCGGGCTATCTCGCGGACCTGGTGCTGCTGCCAAAAGACCTGTTCGAGATGCCCCCAGCCGAGATCGCCGATCTGAGGCCCACGTTGACGATGGCGGACGGCAGGGTTGTTTACGAGGCTTAAATGAATATGGATAAACAGGACCTGCACGGCATGGCGGCCATCATCACCGGCGGCAGCACCGATGCGGCTGGAGCCGCGGCGCTGGCACTGGCGCGTGAAGGCGTGCAGATCTGCCTGTGCGGCAGACAAGCCGACCTGCTGGAACTGGCTGCTGAAAAAATTACAGCACTGGGGGGAAGCTGCCTGACCATCGTCTCTGAACTTGACAGCCTTGAAGCCGCCGAGTCGCTGGTGGAGCAGGTGCGTACCGCCTTTGGGCGGCTCGATATCCTGATCATGGCGTCACCCTTTTGGGCTGGCGGGCAGATCCATCAGCACAGTGTCAAGACCTGGGAACGCGTGCTGGCAGCCAACCTGCACGAACCCTTTTTGATGGCGCGCTCGGTCCTGCCGGTCTTCCGCGCCCAACAGCACGGCGAGATCATGGCGCTCGGTTCTGATTCAGCCCTAGGCATTTATCCGCAGGACGGCGCATTTGGGGTGGCGATGCATGCCCTGCAGACGCTGATGGAGTTGATCAAAGTGGAGAATGCCGAGTATGGCATTCGGACCCACACCCTGTACCCGGGCGTAACCGTCACCAGCGGACTGGATTCGGAAGGCAAGCCGGCGTTGACCGCGGCTCATGTTGCCGATTGGGTCGTCTGGCTGTTGACTCGTCCAGCGCATTTACGCGGGAACGGTCCCATCCTGATCTGATCTTCCATTGAGACCCATGCCCAGCCTTGAATTCCACTGTCACACCCGCGCCTCGAAAGACTCGCTCACCCCGCCCGCCGACCTGATCACCGCCGCGCGCCGCAAGGGGATCGGACGGGTGGTGATCACCGACCACAACTCCATTGCGGGGGCGCGCGAGGCGCAGGCGCTCGCTCCCGAACTGATCATCATTGGGGAAGAGATCATGACCACGCGGGGCGAGATCCTGGCCGCCTTCGTACAGGAGGAGATCCCCGCCGGATTGACTCCGCGGGAGACCATTGCACGGCTGAAGGAACAGGGGGCATTCATCAGCGTTTCCCATCCATTTGACACAATGCGTGAGGGCGGCTGGCAGGAACAGGACCTGCTTGAGATCGTACCGCTGGTGGATGCGATCGAGGTCTTCAATTCCCGCTGCATGTTCGCGCACTTCAACCGCCGGGCGCAGGAATTTGCACAAAAACATGACATCCCCGGCACAGTCGGTTCGGATGCGCACGCGGCATTCGAGGTGGGCAGATCGCTCCTGCTGCTCGAGCCTTTCAGCGATGCAGACGGCCTGCGCAGGGTCATCCGCCGGGCGGGCAGACAGGTCAAAGCCTCACCCTGGTGGTTCCATCTGACATCCCGTTACGCATCGCTCAAAAAGA
>JAIFNG010000171.1 GCA_020047815.1 Anaerolinea sp. | reverse complement strand
TGAATCCTTTGAGCAGGTGGAATGGGCTGCCCAGATCATCGAAACTGCGGAGTTGAAGTTTGGCTGGCAGGTCGGTTCCATTCGTATTTTGATCGGCGTGGAAACCGCCAAAGGGATTCTAAATCTCAAGGAGCTTGCAGTGCATCCGCGCCTGGATGCCATCATTTTTGGCGGCGAGGATTTCGCGGCATCCATTGGCGCGACTCGCACAAGGGATGCAGTTGAACTGCTTTATGCGCGGCAGGCTGTGGTGGTGGCTTGTGCCGCGAATGACTTGCAGGCGATCGATATTGTCACAATTGATTACAGGAACCTCGAATTGCTGCGCATGGAATCCGGGATTGGTTTGTGTCTTGGCTACAGTGGAAAGCAGATCATCCACCCTTTACAGGTCGAGCCGGTACAGACCATATTTACTCCTGACGATGAAGCGATCGCCCACGCCAGGCGTATCATCGAGACATTCGAAGCAAGTCAAAAAGAAGGTAGGGGTGCGTATTCGCTTGATGGCAAGATGATTGACATGCCATTGTTAAAGAATGCCCAAAAAATATTGGAAAGAGCGAAATCGCTTGATGGCAAGATGATTGACATGCCATTGTTAAAGAATGCCCAAAAAATATTGGAAAGAGCGAAAGCAGCAGGAAAGTAACCCACGGCTAAAGGGCGTAAATCAGGATGAATAATCAGATTCCAGATTTTTTATAGCTACTCTGCAATCAAAATTACACGGGCTTTCTTGTTTTTGCACGAATAATCTTGGCTCAGTGGGACTAATATTGCATGTATTTCGTCATTAACGTACAGGGTAGCAAGGTGGTGGCTAACACGAAATTTAGTCATAAAATATTCAGGTGTGCAAAAGGAGAGATGATATGAAAAAATATAGGAATTTTCCTAAATTTCTTCGGCAAATAGTTTTGGCTTTCTTAGTTGGATCTTTTTTGGCATTATTTATTTTGTTAACCCTTGAACAAGCCAATCCAATGAACACAAAACTTGAAAGAGATTCTGGAATATATTTATACGTTTCTAGTTCACTACTAAAAGGGGGAATACCCTATGAAACTGCATGGGAAACCAAGCCTCCAGGCATTTTCTTCATCAACGCATTCGCTTTAATTCTTGGAAAGGGATCACGCTGGGGAATTTGGTTTATCGAATTTCTCTCCCTATCCGCCTCAACTATTTTGGGATTTATTCTTTTAAAGAAACAATTCCGGCTGCCATCGGCTTTGATCGGAACAGCAATCTGGTTGCTGGGATTAAATCACGTCCTTGCTGGAGGAAATTTTACTGAAGAATATTCTCTTCCTTTTAGCTTTGCCGCACTGCTACTTTGGGTCATATCTGGAAACAATAAGAATACGTTATGGATGGATTTTGGAATTGGACTTTGTACAGGCTTTGCCATAATTTTGCGGCCTAATAATATTGGGGTTCAGACTGCTGTCGTTCTTACATTAATTTTCGTCGCGGTTAGGACTGGCCAATATCGAAAGTTATGGTCCCGTCTTACCGTGATTGGGATTGCCACATTCATACCCATTTTTGCAGCTGGTTTGTTCTTTGAAAGCCGAGGTGCTTTTAATGAGTTTTTGGAGGCAAGCCTGCTATACAATCTATTCTACACAGGTGGAAACCTGGATTTACGCAATGCACTTATAGGAGGAATTTCAAACCTAGGGTATGCAGGTGGTATTTCGATCATCGGTTATTTTCTCGCCATCGGTCAGACACGTATTCAAAGAGAATATTCCTCATCCAATGTATTTCTAATATGGATCGTGATCAACGGAATTACAGAAGTAATCCTAAGCGGTCTTTCTGGAAAGTCCTTTGAACACTATTTCATATGCTGGATGCCGCTAGTTGCTGTAACATCAGCCTATCTTGTATCAAATATTTTCCCCGGATTTTGCCTGTGGTCTGAAAAATATCCAATTCGATTGACATTGGCATTACTTCTAATTGGATTGCTTCTCTTCCCTCATACGCCCAAAGAATATATAAATACACTTGCTCAGCTTACATATCAAAGGGAAAAAGGAATACAACGTACTGACCCCATTGCAGAATATATTAATGCACATACCGCTACCAACGATCACATACTTATTTGGGGTGGACAAGCGGGTATCAACTTTTTATCCAAGCGAGATGCACCAACACCATATATTTTTTATCCGCTTTTCGAGCCATCCCCATTTACAGACCGTATTGCGACAGAATATTACCAAGCACTAAAGCAACGGCCGCCTACCTTAATCGTTGATGGCTCCGTCTTTGACCCGGAAAAAATTGTTCCACTGGATGAAAAAAATCCACTAAAATGGACTGCCGAGCATGGGATTTATGCCAATCCTTATCTGGTTGAGATTTTAAGTTTTATCCGACAAAGTTACTCACTGAAAACAGTAATCAGTAACACTTCAATTTATCAGCTAAAATAATGGCTTCATGACGCAGAAAAATGTGCATAGTGGATGTTATACCCCCCTCAAATTTCAGCCTATTATGGGGGCACTAGAATCTTCAAGCACATTATTGCTATTTTTGGGCCCGCTTTTTTTCACCAATACGATAAGAGGTAAATTTGTTATCCATACTTTACGGTCTCGGGGCGGCGCTTGGTTGGGGAGCGGGCGATTTTACAGGCGGGCTGGCATCGCGTAAAACAGGCGCGTACCGCGCTGTTTTTTATAGCGAAGTCGTTGGCGTTTTCCTTTTGTTTATCATGCTGGGTGTCTTCGGAGAGAATTTTCCGAATCTGAAAATATGGTTGATTGCCATGCTAGCCGGCGCAATAGGTACACTGGGTTTGATGCTTCTGTACCATTCCATGACACTGGGTTTGATGAGCATCTCTGCGCCTGTCTCGGCACTGCTTGCAGCCGTACTCCCGGTGATCGTCAGCGCTTTCAGGGAGGGATTGCCCGACCTGCCGATTTTTATTGGCTTTGGATTTGCTCTTGCCGCAGTCTGGCTGGTCTCGCAAAGCGAAGACGGCGTAAAGGATATTCTCTCCCATCTATCCGATTTAAAACTACCCATGTTGGCGGGTGTCGGGTTTGGCTTGTACTTCATTCTCATGCACGAAGCCACCAGCAGCGGTGCAACGATTTGGCCAATGCTGGCATCCCGCACCGGAGGCACACTGCTGATCGCTGCGTATATATTTATCAGTCGTACTTCATTTAGGGTGGAGGACAAATCCGCCTGGACATTCCTCATTTTGAATGGTTTTTTTGATATTGCAGGGAATGTCTTCTTTATTTTGTCAGGACAGGCGGGCCGGCTGGATGTAGCTTCAGTATTGAGTTCCCTCTTTTCCGGCGTGACCGTGATGCTGGCGTGGATATTTCTCAAAGAACGGCTGACCCGAGGACAGTGGCTTGGGGTTGTCTCTGCATTGGTCGCGATTGTTCTGATGACGATATAATTTTCAATCTGTGGTAAACTTTCTCTCACTCTCAGCGGAGAGTAATTTTTTTGGGAAATTGTTTTGATCACTCTGAACTGCAAGCCCGATGAAGTTTGGTCGGGCTTTTTTGTTGGGCGGGTTTGCTTGCAAAAGTAAACTTTGTTGACATAAAGAAAGTGAAGCGGAGTCATCGAAACATCCCACATTTTAATGCCATTGCGAGGCGCATTTTCCGGAGTAATCCTCAATGTATTGGAAGGTATCCTTGTTGAGTGATAGCCAGCTTGCAAATGACATTAACAAAAGGATCAAGATGACAACCGATTTTTCTTCCCTCAACCTGCGTGATGAGATCATGCAGGCCATCACTGAACTCGGCTACGCCGAGCCTACCCCCATTCAAACGGGCATGATTCCCATTATGCTCACTGGTGCAGACGTGATCGGTCAAGCCCAAACCGGCACGGGTAAAACAGCCGCCTTTGCCCTCCCCATTCTTCAAAACTTTAAACAGCAGCAGTTTCCGCAGGCATTAGTACTTGCGCCCACCCGCGAACTTGCTTTGCAGGTTGCAGACTCCATGATCGAATATGGCAAACATCTTCGGGTGCGTGTGCTTGCCGTCTATGGCGGACAACCCTACAGTCCCCAGATCAACAGTCTGAAGCGCGGTGTGGATATTGTTGTTGGTACACCTGGCCGTTTGAACGACCTGCTCGAACGCGGCGTCCTAAATTTGAGCCAGATCAAGACCGTTGTTCTCGATGAAGCGGATGAAATGCTCAACATGGGTTTCATCGAGGAAGTTGAAAAAATCCTTGCGACGACCCCATCTGAACGTCAGACGGCGCTGTTCAGTGCCACCATGCCTGTTCGGATCCGCAAACTGGCAGATGGCTTCATGCGTGACCCGCAGGCGGTTACCGTCAAAAGAAGTACGCTCACCCTTTCCACAACCGAGCAACGCTATTACCTCGTTCACGAGAACGACAAGACGAATGCGTTGACCCGCCTCTTTGAAATTGAACCCATTCACAGTGCATTGATCTTCGCCCGTACTCGTGCAGAGACGAGCACTCTCGCCAATGAACTGGTAGTACGTGGAATTCCTGCTGAAGCAATTCACGGTGACCTTGACCAGAATGCCCGCGAGCGTGTCTTGGGACGTTTTCGCGCCAACCAGTTGAAGGTGTTGGTCGCAACCGATGTTGCCGCGCGCGGTTTGGATATTGATGATATTTCACATGTCTTCAACTATCATCTGCCCGACGATGCCGAAGTGTACATCCACCGCATTGGGCGCACAGGACGCGCTGGCAAGACAGGTATCGCCATTACCCTGCTTTCGCCGCGTGAAAAGCGGCGTATGCGTGAGGTGGAAGCGCTGACCAAACAGGTTGTTACCAAAATGGAATTACCCACCACGACAGAGATTATCCGCTACCGTGAGTCGCATACCATTGAAAATCTGAAAATCTGGCTTGGGCGTGGCCGTTTCAAACGTGAACTCGAAATGGTTCAGGAATTGATCGAAGCGGGTTTTGATGTGACTAATATTGCCGCCGCCGCAATAAAGATCGCACGCGCGGATGAAAAACAACGGCCGATTGCCGAAGTGGCCGAGGTGAAGGCTGATTTCTCCCGCAAACCAGAACGTGATTTTGGACGTGGTGCTCAAAAAAGTGGAAAACGAAGTGAACCTGCCGGCAGGCGCGAATTTGGGAAGAAGCCGCTGCGTCGCGATTCACATGAAGCGGGTATGGTGCGTTTGAAGATCAACAAGGGCAAGGTACACAATATCCGTCCCAACGACATTGTGGGCCAGATCGCCTTTCATGCCAACATCCCTGGTTTCACCATTGGCAAGATACGCATTGAAGATAATCATAGCTTTGTGGATGTTCCCGAAGAATCGGTTGAAGTTGTACTCAAGCACAGTGGTAACTATAAGATCGGCAAGGAAAAGTTCAGTGTGGTAAAAGGATAATTCATCCTGATAATTCATTGACATATCCCCACTGGCGTGATAAATTAACGCCCTACACGGATACCAGTAGTTCGCTTTGGAAGTATAACCATCGGCTCATGGGTAAAAGTCCATGAGCCGTTTTGTTTTGTCTGTTCTGGCGAAAGAACCGGGTCCTCC